>RDYC01000224.1 GCA_004293295.1 Bacteroidota bacterium | reverse complement strand
CAAAACAGCCGTAATCATGCAAAACAACCCCAACTTTAAGTTGATAGCTTTGGGTTACACCGATGCAGAAGGTAGCGATGCGATGAATACGAAACTATCTAAACAACGCGCCTCGGCTGTGGTAAACTACCTGGCCAAAATAGGCGTACCAAAGAACCAATTGGAGTTAAGAGCTATGGGCAAAGCCAACTTGGTTGACAAACGCAACACCAGCAAAGGTAAAGCCAACAACAGAAGGGTAGAGTTTTTGGTGGAGATGTTGTAAAGTTAATGTTTACAAGAGGAGCGGATAATAGCTAGTTAACTTAGCCTCAGCCTTGCTGAAAGACCGAGCATGCGCAAAGCCTAAATTTTAATACTTATTTCCAGTTGCCTTTACCAAATGGGTTCATCATCAATAATTAACACCCAAATAGTATCAATCATCGGTTTATTGATATACCTCCGAAAAAATTGCTCCAAAATTAAGCACAAACCACCTGCTTGTAAAGTTTTATACCAATAATTTCTGTTTTCATTACAATAAAACAAGCTTTGGTGCATCTCCATGATTATTTAGTTTAAGTTATTACAATATTTGAACAAGTAATTACCATTAGAATGAAGATAAACCATAACCAAATAAGGCTAAGATTTGCTTTCAAGACATTATCATTAGTTGTTGTTTTATTTTTAGCCAACCAGCATTATTATACATTAAGAGATAGGCAACAACGCTATTGCACCACAAGTAAAGAAGTCCCTGAAAATATAAGTTGTATAAGTGAATGGAATACCTTGACAGATGGATACAATACGCTATTGTACCATAAAAAGGTAAAAAGTCGAGAGGATAATATAGAGAAAGGAAAACCCTGAAACAAGAAATAGGAGAGTTTCTTTTGCTTATCTATACAATGGCATTAGCGGCATTTTAAAGAAATGTAATTGAGTAGTATTCTACTGTTATATATTATAATTTATTAACCTTAAAATGAAAAAAAATGAAAAAACCAGTATTATTAGTAACCCTGAGTTGCTTAACGCTAATTAGTATTAGTAACCAAGCAAAAGCCCAAAATGGAAGTTTGCCAGCACATGTTAATCCGCGAGAAGTGTATTGTTTAAGTATGCTATCTAATATTCCTGCACAAACGGTTGGAACTCCCGTTAGACCTTTTATGGAAAAGACAGATGTAAAAAACTCTATATCAAATATTGTAAATTATGCTACACCGATAATCAATCAATGTTTAAGTAATGCAGTTGATAGCACCAGCAGTAGCACAAAACTTTCATTAAATAATTGGAAATTGTTTTGGGGACCAGGAGTTATTCCCATGCCAAGCAACATTATTGATATAAAACTTAAAGGGGATTATTATGTATCTACCGTTTCAATGAGTATTTTTCAAAATACCAGTACCAATACTATGGTGGTGGCTATACAAGCTACCAATCCATATAGCTATTATGCATGGAATACTTTAGACTTTGGCGTAAATAGCACAGTACCTTGGGACGATACCGCTTCTCATGGTGTTGTGTCTAATGGCACATCTTTGGGCTTGAATTATTTGATAAATCTAACAAATCAAAGTAATTACAATGGCATATCTGCATTGTTAAGTGCTTGCAATAGCACTACTAATGTGGTGGTAACCGGGCATAGTTTAGGAGGAGCATTATCACCCGTTTTGGCTTTGTACTTAAAAAATAAATATCCTGCAATTGCTAATAATGTATATTGCCTATCTACAGCAGGTGCTACGCCTGGCGACAACTTATTTGCACAATATTATAATAGTCAGTTGGGGAACAACACTGTTCGTATATGGAATAATTTTGATGTAATACCCCATGCGTGGAATACTACAATTTTGCAAAGCATGCAATCCCAAAAAAGCCAAGACTCCAAACTTTATACAGGCGGAATTTATTCTATGCAAGGAGGTAGTGTTTTTTATGATCCTAGTTATTTGAAATGCAATAAAAACAAAGCACAGCCATCTGCTTTTACACCAATGTCAACCCCATTGTATATAAATAGTTTAATTAATTGGGCAATTAGTAGAACAGGCAATACAAACTATACTCCAATTTGTAACGGTGGACAATCGTTTATGGGGGCTGCAGCCAATACTAATGGCACAAACTATTATATAGATGTTGCACCTATGGATAAGCTAGGTATAGACTTTTTGAGCTCAATATTAAAGTTAATTACCAATAACTCTTATCAAATTACAGATGGATACTTTTTGCCAGAAATGGGAGCACAACATGTAGATGCCTATACCTATCAATTCCAAATGATGCAAATACATGAGTACTTAAGAACGCAAATAGAAAACAATCCAAATAGCATTGTAAATATGTGTAGCCTATTTAGTAGTTTTCAAGATGGGTTTTATAAATTAGGTACTACTGAAGCAACCAAAAAAACAGACCCTTATAGTACTTTTAGAGCATTGGTGTATAAACATGCTTGGAAACTATAAAAAAAATCATAATACTTCAAACAATGCACCTCTCCAAACAGGCCGCCCTTTGAAGGGCGGCCTGTTTGTGCGATAAAAGATGACTGACTTTCATCTTATGTGCAATCAAGTAAAAATAAACATCTACTCTCCAATAATTACTACCTAACCCTCAAACTTTCATTATATAACTTTACAGTATTGATAATACTCCTACTATAGGGCCCCTGGTCAATTAAGATGGATGAGCCAACGAGTAAACCTGCAGAACCTGTTCCCACCCAGAACACAGTAGAGTTGTCAGAAATTATGGCTGCCACAAAAGGTACCACGGAAACAACATCTAATGCTATACTTAAAGTCCTAAACCTTCTTGCGCGTTTAAACTCTTTAAATGCTGACGGGTTACTTTTTACCACATTTTTTAATTCGCCCAATGTGAGTGCACTTCCGCTTTTTACAGCATATACTGTTCCGAAAAAATTAACTACCGAAAGTGAATCTGTATTACGTTGAGCAGTTACACTATTGAGGTTGAATATAAAAGCTCCGATGAGTAAGAAAAAGCCAATAGATTTATTCATGACCATAAAACGCTTTGCTTAATAAGATGTTTTATTTTTAAGTTTGTGTTTAAACACTTTTTGAAACTTCTCTACTTTCGGACGAATTACATATTGACAATACCCTTCGTTTCCATTCAAATTATAATAATTCTGGTGATAGTCCTCCGCTACATAAAAGTTGGTTAACGGCTCAACGGCTGTTACTATTGGCCTGTCAAATGTTTTGGCTTCGGTTAACTCTTTAATTACCTTTTCTGCTTCTGCTTTTTCTGTCTCGGTTTTGTAAAATATAACAGAGCGATACTGCGGCCCAGCATCATTTCCCTGCCGGTTTAAGGTTGTTGGGTCGTGACTCATAAATAAGGCTTGCAGCAAGTCATTATAGGTTATTTTTTGGGGATTGTAAACTATCCTGCACACTTCCGCATGACCGGTATTCCCGTAGGTTACTTCTTTATAACTAGGGTTGGCCACATGCCCACCACTGTAACCACTAATTACGGTGTCTACTCCTTCAAGCTGCTGAAAAACAGCCTCTACACACCAAAAACAGCCTGCACCAAAGGTTGCAACGGCTTGGTCTGCGCTTACTATTGTTGTATCCATATTGTCTTGTTTTACGATTTTATTTTTAGGCTCTGTTTTGCTTTGTGCACAGGCATAAAAGCCAGATACAAAACAAACAAAAACCAAGCCAAGTAAGTTTAACTTTTTTTTCATTTGAGTAGTTGAATTGTGATGATACATACGTAACAGTATTTTATTAAGTTTGTTCCAATGAAAGCCATTTACTTCTTGTTGTTACTTGCCAACCCTCTTTTGCAACGAGGTGCTGAATTAACGCAAATACACGCCATTTCATTACTTGATTTAAGAGGACAAACCGTTTCTTTACACAAATATGTTGGAAAGGGAGCTACTGTTTTTATTTTTATCTCTCCGGAATGTCCGCTATGCCAAAGCTACACATTAACCATCAACAAACTTCTTACCACTTACCAAACTGACAGCATCCGCTTTTTAGGCATTGTGCCAGGCCAAAGTTTTACCACTGCCGAAACGTTAGGATTTAAACGCAAGTACAAGTGTAACCTTACCTTATTGCATGACCCCAACAACAAACTCACCAATTTGTTAAAGGCCTCCATTACACCAGAGGTTTTTATTCTAAACCAACAACAAAAAGTGATTTACCAAGGCAGAATAGACAATTGGGCTTATGAAGTAGGGAGAAAAAGAACTGTAATTACTGAACATAATTTAAGAGACGCCATTGAAGCCTTTAAGAAACATCAACCCATAACACCCCCTAAAACCAAAGCTGTAGGATGTTTTATAGAATAACCCGTTGCACATATTACCACATCATACGTGTGGCAGTTGTTTTTATTGCCTTTGCCATACTTGCTTGTAATGGCAGCAAAACCAGTGAGGTTACTTATGCAGAACACATTGCCCCCATCATCCAACAAAATTGTGTAAAATGCCACCAAAAGGGAGAGGCCGGCCCCTTTAATTTAGTAAGTTATGAAGATGTGGCAAAAAAAGCTAAACTCGTGAGGTACGTTACTGAAAACCGCATAATGCCACCTTGGCCTGCTGACCCCACCTATAGTACTTTTGTGAATGAAATGTACCTCACTGATGAGCAAATAGCACTCATTAAAACATGGGTTGAACAAGGGTGTAAACCCGGAGATACTGCGTCTCTTCCGGCCTTTTCGGATAGCAGGCAAGAAAACCTTGGTAAACCAGACTTGGTTGTAAAAGTGCCTACCATTGATATTCCGGGAAATAACACAGATTTGTTTGCTGTTGTAAAAATACCTTATGAAATCCCTTACGACACCTTTGTTCGCGCAATAGAGTTTGTTTGTGGCAACAAAAAGCTGGTACATCATATGAACGGTCATCTCATTCAATTTGACCCGTCAAAAAAGAAAAATTTGCATACCGGAAAATCTTGGGTAAATCAGGACCAAAGTAATAGCCAAACCATACATAAAGAGCTGGGGCTGTTACACGATGATGGCACTTATGCCCCAATGACACCCAGCGTGTCCAATTACTTACCGGGTGCTTTATTTATGGCCTACCCAAAGGAAATTGGCGGTTATCGGTTTGCTAAAAAAGGGGCATTTTACCTGAATGATATGCATTATGGCCCCACTCCTATTCCAGCAACGGATTCCTCCTACTTCAATATTTATTTTAGCCCTACACCGCCTAAGCGTCCTGTGGCAGAATTTCAAATGGGCACTTTGGGGGTTTCTCCAGTTGTGCCTGATTTAATTGTGCCGCCCAATAAGGTGCAAACTTTTCGCATACAAACCACTTTACCCGAAGATATTTCTGTAATTACCATTGTGCCTCATATGCATCTGATTGGCAAAAAGTACCTTGCTTATGCTGTTAAACCAAGTGGGGATACCATTCCACTAATTCGCATTAACAATTGGGACTTCAGGTGGCAATACTTTTATCAATTTAAACAGTTGTTGAGGTTACCCAGAGGCACTACCATTTATGTAGAAGGTGTTTATGACAATACGGCATCCAACCCTAACAACCCCTTCTCGCCACCTCGTGAAATCAGAGAGAAAAATGGCAGCATGAAAACAACAGATGAAATGTTTCAGCTCATTGTAACTTATGTTCCATATCAGGCTGGTGACGAAAAAATCAGCTTAGCACCATAAATGCAAAAAGCCCATGCTTTTAGGCATAGGCTTAGGGTAGAGATAAATATTATTTGGTTATGCTTGGGCAACCACAGGGGCTACCGAAACATAAGAGCGGTTATCAGCTTTCTTTTTGAAAACTACTTTACCATCAACCAAAGCAAACAAGGTATGATCTTTACCGATACCTACATTATTTCCGGGATGGTGCTTTGTACCACGTTGGCGAACGATAATGTTACCTGCAGTGGCAAATTGACCGCCATAAATTTTTACGCCAAGACGCTTACTGTGCGACTCGCGACCGTTCTTTGAACTACCAACACCTTTTTTATGTGCCATTTTGTTTAGTTATTAATCGGTTAAAAATTAAGCGTTAATTGCTTCTATTTGAATTTTAGTAAATGACTGACGGTGACCGTTTTTCTTTCTGAAACCTTTTCTGCGCTTCTTTTTGAAAACGATTACTTTATCACCTTTAAGGTGGTTCAGTACTTTTGCTTTTACGTTAGCACCTGCTACCGATGGAGCGCCAATTTTTACGCTTCCGTTGTTGCTTACTAGCAACACATTGTTAAGTTCAATGCTGGCGCCTTCCTCTTGTTGCAACCTGTGCACATAAAGAGTTTGGTCTTTTTCTACTTTGAACTGTTGGCCAGCGATTTCCACTATTGCAAACATGTTTTTATATCTATTAATTTGTTAAAAGGACGGCAAAGATATGGTTATCAATAGAAATAACCAAGGGCAAATGCACTTTTTTTACCTGACTTCAGCGAAAATAGCGAATCGGCCTATAAATTAAAAGCCTAGTCCGAATTTAACCGCTGTTGCAATAGGTTCAATAGGATGTTCCGAAAAAGTATACACCCTCACCCCATCAATAAAATAAGCCGTGCCATCAGCCCTGGCACCTTTAATGTTTGGAGTATTACCATCAACCGAAACCACTCCTGCTACAGTGCCAACAATGCTGTTGATGTTTCGCTGTGGTAGAGATAACAATTCACCACTCGTAAAAGTATAAATCCCTGCCGCGCCATACGCCCCATACCCAAGTAAAATGTTTTTGTTCAAATAAGTTACCCATTTTCCAACCCTAATAAGTTGTTCCTCCTTCATTTTTGATAAATCTTGTTGATTGATGAGGATATTGGCATCCATAATCAGGCTAAAAGAGCCATTTGTAAGTAGAACAGGATTGATGGAGCTCATGGTAATTAAATGAGGAATCAATATCGGCTTTTTAAAGGTCTCTCTTAATAAAACTGGTGGTTTTGATTGTGCAAACCCATTGATACAAAACAGCACCAATGTTGCAATGGTGATTAACTTATTCATACCCATAAGTCAATGGCAACTTTACTTCGGTTGCGCCAATAACAAACGATTTACTTCTGCTGCCTTTTCCATGTGCACAAAATGGCCTGCATATTTAATAACATGGGTTTGAACGTTTGGAATCAGCGCCTCGGCATGTTTAAGCATAGAAGGAATGGTTTGACCGGGATGCAACAATTTATTGGGTATCATGGCATCATTTTCTCCAAAAATAATAGTGGTAGGCAAAGCAATTTCACTTAAAAAACCACTTACTTGCTCATTTAACATGCTATTTATACTTGCCAAAACCATAGTACGCCACTTACCTGAATCAACAGATGCTAAAAGCCGCACCAAATCATTAATCACATTGGTTTTGTCTGCACTTTTTCCAAAAAAACTTTCACCAATAGCCTGTTTAATGTGAAACTCATCGCTGTAAAAATATTCACCAAAATTCATCATGTTTTGCAACATGAGCTTATCCAAGCTACTAAAGTATTCAATACCAGCCGGGGCAATTAATACCAACCTATTAAATAGGCTTGAATAACGTAACCCAAGCATGATGGCAATTTGTCCACCCATGCTATGACCTACCAAGGTGATGTTTTTTAACCCTAATGACTCACAAAACAGCTTCACACATTCTGCATAAAAAAATACGGAATAAGGGTAATCACCTTGTGCTGATAATCCGTTGCCGGGTAAATCAAGTGCTATACATCGGTGCGTTTTTTTCAGCTCTTGTATTTGATACTTCCATACCGGAGCATAATTGGCTAATCCGTGAATAAAAACAAAAGTCTCCTGCCCTTCTCCCTCATCCATATATGCCAAATTAATGTTGTTCGGCAACGATTGATACTTTATGGCAAAAGGATAAATAACGTTTTCTACAATCATAACTAAAGAACAAACATACGGATTAGTTCCTTACCAGCCACTACAACATAATTAAGCACCTATATAAAGCAATAGGCTAACCTATTTACACTTTATATAGGTACTATGGCACAATTTAGTGCCTTACTACAATCTTTTGAAATAGTTTCTCGTCATTCTTTTCGTCAATTACCTGAACAATGTAAACACCTTCCATCAAATCGTTTACCTCAATTTGGGTGTGGTGTACGATGGTGGTACTTTTCACTAATATGCCTGCAATGCTGTATATGTTTACTATTTTCTTCTCATCATACATACTTTCAATGTTTAGCACATGCGAGGCAGGGTTGGGGAAAACACGCATTTCATTAAACAACTTGATTTGTTGTTCCTTTAACGCAGCTTCAATTTTTCTTGACTTGTGTTGCATTAAACAAGGAAATTGCAAGTCTTTCTCTTCTGCATAATTTTTCTGTAAGTTTTGGTAGTTAAACTTTTCAATGGCTTTAATGGATGAACTATCGAATGTAACTTCACGTCTTCGTACAAAACAACATGTTGTGTAACACTCTATACCCACATTTGCCTTTAAACTAATTTTTAATTGTTTAGTGGCATTCGAAGTCACTTCTATATCAGCAATAACACTTGTGGTATACCCATTATATGATGCTTTTATGGTGTATGATCCTTCTGGAAGATTCTTGAACACAAAATTCCCCTCATCATCGGATAAGGTCATGGCGTGATTGGCTTTGTCTTTTAACAAAACGAGGCTTGCATAATCCAATATTTTTTTGGTTTTGGTGTCAATCACAATTCCTTTAATTGTTCCGCCAGAAACATCAAGACTGAATTGTTGGGCAAAGGAATTAAAACATCCGCAAATGATGCAGATAGTAATTGTAATTATTGTTTTCATATGTGTAATTGGTTAAAAAGTAAAACATATGAAGCGCTTCATTCAAATAGTCAGCATAAACCGTTTATGCGTTGCATGCAAGTTGCATTTCATTAAAAAGGCTGCCCTGTTGAGGCAGCCTTTTATTAAGTTATGTAAAAGTTGTTATGAGCGTTCGGCAATCCATTTGGCTACGTTTGGAGCCAGTTCTTTTTGTGAGCGTGCGCCCACAAATACACCGATATGTCCGCCCGGGAATGCGTATTCTTGTTTGTCTTTGCTTCCTATTACTTTCATTACCGGAGTGGTAGATGAATTTGGAATAATATTATCATCTGTAGCAAATACATTTAAAAATGGCATGGTGGCATTTTTTAAGTTCACCTTATGTGGACCTAACTCAAATTCGCCCTTAATTAATTTATTGGCTTGCCACAAATCTTTAATGTATTTGCGGAACATTTCACCGGCTTGGTCAGGCATATCTGCTTTCCATTTTTCCATGCGCAAAAAGTTTAACAATTTTGCCTCATCACCCAATGAATCCATCACACCGATGTATTTGCTGATGTTTGCACTTGGTTTTAACATGCCAAAGCCGCTATCAATCATCGTAGCCGGAATAATACCACCATTGGCATCTACCATGGCATCAATGTCTAAATCCTTTGTCCATTGGTATAACATGCACTCATTGCCGCTAAAATCAAATGGAGCCACATACACGGTTAGTGATTTTAATTTTTCAGGGAAAATAGATGCATAAATAGTACTAAATGTACCTCCTTGGCAAATGCCCATTTTATGGATTTTTTCACTTTTGGTACTTTTACGCACAAAGTCAACTGCATCGTTCATAAAACCAAGAATATAATCTTCCATGGTTAAATAACGGTGTTGCTTTTTAGGATAACCCCAATCCATAATATAAATATCCAACCCTTCGTCTAATAACTTTTTCATTAAGCTTCTGTCCGGCTGAAGATCAAGTACGTCATGACGATTCATGATAGCAAAGGAAACAAGTACCGGAATTTTAACCGTTGCAGGAGTTTCTCTTTTGTAATGGTAAAGTTTTACCAAATCATTTTGCCAAACCAGTTCTTTTGGCGTTGTTGCTACTTCAACCTCGTTAATGTGTTGTAATGTTTCGTAACCTTTGATTAATTTCTCGGTGGTTTTACTCATTACATCCATTAAACCTGTTGGATTCATATTAAACATATTAAACATGTGTTATAAAATTATCAATTTATTCTTTCACGAGTTTATGTAAAAAAACCACAAATCCAAAACCTATAACAGTAATGAATTTGTGGTTTAAAACACTATAAAATATTCAACAAACTATGCGTTCTTAGCAGCTTTTTTAGCAGCAGGAGCTTTCACCTCAACTGTTTCTTCAGTTTCAGCATCCAATTGCTTTTCAAGCATATTCACACGTTTTCTCAACTCATAAACGGTTTTGTACAACTCGTCCATTTCGCTGCGTGGCACAACAGGAACGTTTTGCATGGCTTTTTCCATTTGTGCGTTCATGTTTTGCTTTAATTTCATTCCAAATGTATTTAACTCAGCTTGCATTTTGCTGTACTCAGGAGTAGCAAATAACTGGGTTAAATGTTTATCGTTGGTGTTTAACCACTCGCTGTATACGTTCATAAAGTTGCTCATGTCTTCACCGTTTTTCATTTTGGTGTAAACGTTCTCAGCAAATTCATTCATGGCTTCAATACCCGAATTGTAAGTAGCATACTGAACCTGGGTGTTCTTCATCATAAACAAGTTAAACTCATTCATCATTTCGTTAGCCATGTTCATGTTATTGCTCATTGCACTGTTGCCCATCATTTTCATCATTGGCGCAGCAGCTTCGTTCATCATGTTCCACATTTTGCTGTATTGTTCGTTCATGTTATTGAAAGAACCGGCATTCATTGGATTCATGTTAGCAAACATATTACGCATTTGATCAGCGTTTCCTTTGCCCATGTCCATCATGTTGGTGAACATGCCACGGATATGGTTCATATCCATTATGTTTTTAGCGAAGTCAGGTTGCATGTTCAACGCTTTATCCATCATTTCTTTAAATAAAGATGGGTTAAACATGTTTTTGAATGCTTCCGGAGTGTAAGTTTTGTCGTTTACCATTTTAACCATTGGCATCCACAATTCATACATTTTCATCATCATCTCAGCATTGTTAAACATACCTGTCATAGCCGATTTAGCATCAGAAGAACCGTTCATGTTTTTCATCATGTTCTGCATGGTGGTATTCATGGTATTCATCCAATTGTTGTAGCTGGTCATCATGTCAGGGTTAACGCCCATATTGCCCATCATGTTTTTCATGTTTGATTGCATGTTATTCACGTAATCATTACCCATGTTCATTTGGCTGTTCATCCAATTGTTGAAAAGGTTTGCAGGGTTTCCCTCAGTTGTGTTGTTTTGGTTAAAAAACGCCATTTGCGAATCATACCATTTCTTGAAAAAATCAGAATTCATTTCTGTGTTCATAAATGATTTTGCCATTTGTTGAGTGGCATTACTCATGTTTTCCATTACTTGTTTTTGCGTTTCTGCAAAAGTTTCAAATAGGTTTTTTGATGTATTTTCCATTGCTGGTTGTTGTTTTTTTGCCTGTTAATTCAGCCGCAAAAGTAGGCATTTTTTCATTTTAACTATATCGTAACTGTTAAATTATTAGTACGTTACGGTTAAGGCTTGCAACAGCAGGGGCTTCCAAGGATTATGATTTTTGTCAGCACGTTGTTTGACCCTATTTTTGCAATTGTGCGTTTTATATAGTAAAGTTGAGCCAATCAAAAAAAATAATAATTAAACTATGATATCAGTTGGAGATGTATTTACCCATGAGGTAACCTACACGCAAGAGCAGGTAAATTTATATGCTCAAATTAGTGGCGACACCAATCCTTTACACATTAATGAAGAGGCCGGAAAGGCTAGTATGTTTGGTCGTTGCATAATTCATGGGCATTTAAGTGCCAGTGTTTTTACTAAAATATTTGGCACCTTATTGCATGCTGACGGCC
>RDYC01000223.1 GCA_004293295.1 Bacteroidota bacterium | reverse complement strand
GTTTGGAATGATGCTTCAGGAATTTTATTTGTAAAGGGGCGCATTCGATTTTATCATGTTAGCGGAGTTGAAGGAGGAACACCTGGTGCGCCAAGTGTAATTGTTGCCTATGGTAATAATAATGCTGAAATATTAAAAAACGCGGGTATTGATGGGAAGTTTATTCCGTTAAAGAATTAATGTATTACAGACCTTCTCTATTTTATCTCATAACCCACAAACTCTGCCACGTTAAATCCAGAATCCCAAATCCATTCGTTTTCCATTAACAATGTTTTTATGGCATCAGTTTCTGTTTCTCCATTTGCAAAACCAATTACTTGCAGGTTATCAATAGCTTTGCCGTTAGGTGATTCTGTAAATCCTTCTGGTGTAACAAATATATATCTCTTCATACCTCGTGCTAGTTTTTAGAAGATGCCGAGTCATTCCAAAGTTTTTTATAAGAGCCATTTCCCAAAAACTCAATTAGACCCAGGTCTCTTAAATATTGAAGCTGCTGTCTTACTTTATCCATGACATGCTGATTGGATGGATAAATTGACTGTAATTTAGACTTGTATTTGCTCACATCTTTTAGGGTGAATACCTGTTTGGGAATATCAATAACATCCAACTGTTCTTCGGGAGAGGCCAACTCAATATTGGGTAATGTAATGCCTTTTGATTTAGGGAGTGTTGCTATTATTTTTCGCACCGTATCAATATCTGATTGTTTTACTTTACCTGTGTTCTCATGCTTAGACAACATGTTAAAGTCAGCAACCACCTGATTAACCAAAGCCGATTCATTTGAGTAAATTCCATACTCGTAGTTATTTAACAAACCACCATTGGTTAAATTACCAGAACTTATCACAACTTTTTCATCATCAAAAAGGTAGATTTTAGCATGTAATTTAGGATAGTTTTTGACTACTCCTTTTTGTGCCAATATTTTTTCAAGTCCCATCGTATCAAGCGCGCCAGCGTATATGTTCATTAACTTAAAGGACGTAATAACTTCAAGCTTTACATTGTTACTTTTAGCTGACAATAACTCTGTACAAATATTCTCTTTGATAAATGGGGAGGTAATTTTTATTGATTTTTTAGACGCGCTCACCATGCCCAAAAAATCCCGCTTCCAAGGTGTTTTTATTATTTTCATGATATACAGTTGGATTTGATAGGGTTACTTTAAATCCTGTTGAGCAAATATAATCGGTTTGCCTACTTGTTGTACATGGGCTTTGGTGCCGATAAACCAAGCCGTGTACTTACTTCACCACCCAAGTTGGCGCAGTGGTTCCCCAGGAAATGTCTACAAAATCGCGGGTGGTGGTGGGCACACTTGGCGGCACGGTTTTAAGGTAATCTTTTTTAGCCACCGAGCGGCCCATGCTGCGCAGCAACACCTTGCCGTTTTTCATCACGTATACAATGGAGTAGCCATAAAACTGCAAATCTTTAGGCAAGCCTCCGGTGTATTTGCTGCCCCCATTGCCTGCAATAACTTGGTAGGTTTGGTTGGGCGTGGGTTGCGTGCGGTAGTATTGGTGGCTATGGGCAGAGAGCATGGCTTCGGCTTGGCATTGTTGCATGGCTGGCCAAACAACATTGGTTACTGTGGTATCCATAATATCATCTGCTTCTTTTACCTCATCAACATAACTGGGCTTATGGCCCAATACAAACACATGCTTGGTGCCGAGTTGTTTTTTGGCTGCTTGTATATCGGCAGCAATCCACTTGGCCGGAGCCAGCCCAATTTGTTGGGGTTGCTCAGGCACATAGGTATCAGTATTTACCAACACAAAGTGGGTGTTTTCATAATCAAACGAATAGGTAAGCTGGTTATAGTTTACCGCGCCCTTGCTTGGTGGTGGATAGTTAACTTTTCCCGGAGGCATAAACGCTTGCATCTCCTTTAACCAGATGGCCGCGGCTTGTGCAAAAGGCACTTCCCTTTTTCCGGTGGGTGTTTTATCCATGTACAACATCTCGTGGTTGCCCGGAATGGCCACCATGTTAATGCCTGATTGTGCAATGGGCGAAAAGGTGGTATCGTAATAAACGGCTTTCCACGCTTTTAGTTGGTTGTTTAGGTAGTTGTTTTGTGTGGAGAGTCCAAGTACCAAGTCGCCCAAAAAAAAGAAAAATTTAGGTTTGGGGTTGAGGTTGCATACCTCATTAAACGTGCGGCTTAATTGAGACAGGTTAGCTGTTGAGGCATTGGTGTGCTTATTCAACGTATCTTTCCAGTCAATGCGGTTGCATCCCATAAATACAAAACTATACAACACTGAGTCCGCATCAATGGAATCAGCCAATTGCGCGGTAATTGCATCCGTATTTGCTGAGGTGTGTTGTTGCCGAGATGAGTTTCCGGTGCAGGCGTGCATTAAAAAACAGCAGACCATTAAGCAGCTTAGCAAGTGTGGGGCTTTCATCGGTTTATTTTTTTTTAGTAAAGGTATTAATTTACCCAAAAAAAGCAACAACCAAGGCCAAACATGCCCTACAAGCTGATATAAAAATCCCTATTAATCAGGCAAATTGGCCCTTGTTTTAAAAAAAAGGGTTGTTGCTCCCAACCCTTGCGGGTAAGTTTGCGTATTAGCAAGTAAACAATTACTACCATGAAAGTATTTAGTACCGTAACAGGAAAATTTACCCGCTTAGCCTTTGGGGCTTTACTTGCTTTTTTACTTGGACAACAGGAGGCCCGCAGCCAGTTTTGCAACTCTAGTTTTACCTACACCATTAACCAGGCTCAAGGGTTGATTTATTTTACACCAAATGATATGGACACCTTGGCCACCCATTTCTGGAACCTTGCGGGCATTGGCTCCACATTACGACAACCAACCAGGGCATTGTTTACAGCACCGGGCACTTACCGCATTATGCACCAGATTTCTAAATCTGGTTGTATTCCCGATTCCAGCGAGCAGTTTATTACCATAAATGCCACCTGTAACGCCAATTTTAACTATACGGTAAACAACACCACGCTGCAAGTAACTTTTGTTTCAGTTGATACCTTGCCCAATGCCACACACTCTTGGATATTTGGCGGACAAGGCAGTTCTGCCTTACCTACATTGCTTAAGCAATTTAGCAGTGCAGGCACTTACTTTATCACCCATATTGTTACCCGAGGCACTTGCAGTGATACGGTGAGCAAATGGGTAACCGTAGGCAATCAACCTTGCCTTGCCAACTTTACTCACACAGTTGACTCCTTAGGTGCAGTGCATTTTACCAATACAGCAACACCAAGCAGCAACAACCCTCCGCACCCGTTAAATTATTCTTGGTCGTTTGGTGATGGCAGCACCTCTACCCAAAAAAATCCAACCTACAATTACCCGGTAAGTGGTTGGTACATTGTGTGCTTAATGGTAGCCAAACCCGACTCCAGTTGCACAAACACGTTTTGTGATACCATTTACCGCGGGCCTGTTAATCCTCCTCCAACAACTTGTTTGCCCGATTTTAGTTTTGCCACGGATAATGGCAACCCTAAAAAAATAAATTTCACCAACACGTCTTCTTTTGACACCTTGAGCCGTTTACCTTTGTTGTTTATTTGGACGTTTGGTGATGGGGACTCCGCTGTTGGGTATCACCAAAGCCATACCTACACCCAAGCAGGTACCTATCAGGTTTGTTTAATCATTAAACGTGGAACGGCTTGCCAAAATACCAAATGCAAAACGGTTACGGTGCAATCGTCAGGCACTTGCCAAGCAGGGTTTACTTACCTGACTGACTCTTTAGGGGTGGTGCGTTTTGCCAATACCTCTACACCAAGCAGCAACAACCCTCCGCACCCGTTAAACTATTTTTGGACTTTTGGCGATGGTACCACCTCTACCCAAAAAAATCCAACCCACAATTACTCGGCCAACGGATGGTATTATGTATGCTTAAAGGTTACCAAACCCGACACCAGTTGCACCAATATGTTTTGTGATACCATTTACCGCGGGCCTATAAACAACTCAACCTGCAACGCCAACTTCGACTTTATAGTTGATAATAGCGACCCTAAAAAAATTCACTTTACCAATACCTCTACTTTTGATTCTTTAACCCGCCTTCCCATTTTATCCATTTGGTCGTTTGGAGATGGAGACTCGGCTGCCGGATTTAACCTGAGCCATACGTACGTAACTGCAGGTAACTACCAAGTTTGTTTAACCGTAAAACAAGGTAACTGCCAACACACCACTTGTAAAACAATATCCGTACAACCATCGCTCGGCTGCCATGCTTCCTTTACGTACACCTTGTACCCGGATACCATTGATGGAACCAAACGCATTGTTATGTTTAACAATACCTCAACAAGCAACGCAGGCATTTTGTTTAGCCAGTGGTCGTTTGGCGACAGCACATGGTCAACAACAAGCTCTCCAACCCATTATTATCCGGTTAACGGCATGTATACTGTTTGTTTAAGCATAGCAGGAGGCGACTCTTGCTTAGACGACACCTGTGTAACCATTGCCATTATGCCTGACAGCAGCACCGGGCTAAAAAATGTAAGCGGGCTTGAACACATCAGGTATTATCCGGTGCCTATGGATGGTATGTTGTACCTAGACTTATCGCCAGAAAACAAGTTAGATTACCAAATTACCATTAGCAATACCTTGGGTGTGCCGGTTATACAAACACAAGGAAAAGCTGAACAGCGACAGGTTGCAGTTGATGTAGCTGAATTGCCGGCAGGTATTTACCTGATAACATTAAGTAATAAACTAGGAAGTGTAACTAAAAGGTTGATGAAATAAACACTTCTGCAAAGCAAATGTGCCGATATCCCAATGGGGTGTCGGCATCTTTTGTTATATTGTAACATACAAAATGAGCATAGATAAAGCCATTATTGAAGGCTGTATAAAACAAGACCGCAAGGCAGAATATGCCCTGTACAAGTATTGTTTTGCCTTGCTTATGCCCATATGTTACCGCTACCAAAAAAGTAAGGACGATGCAGGAGATTTATTAAACAAGGGGTTTCTTAAAATTATTTTAAACCTGAAACAATACAAACAAGATCAACCTTTTGAACATTGGATAAAACGCATTATGGTAAATGCCATTATTGATGAGTTTCGCACAAACAAACCATACAAACAAACCATGTCGCAAACGGATATGAGTGAACTGCACCAGCAATACCATCCGGTGGATACAAATGAGGCCGAAGGGCACTTGCATGCCGAAGAGCTGCACCGCTACATTAGCCATTTGCCGCAAGCCAGTAAGATGGTGCTCAATTTGTTTGTGTTTGAAGGATACAGCCATAAAGAAATTGCCAAACAACTCGGCATCACAGAAGGCACTTCGAAATGGCATTTGGCCAACGCCAGGCAATTATTAAAAACAATGATTATTGATGCCACGCATCAGGTTAAAATACAAACAGCATGAAAACAGGTGACGAAAAATTTGATGACTTTTTACGGTCGAAGATGGCAGAGGAATCATTTGCCTTTAATGAAGCGCAATGGCAAAAAGCCAGTAGCATGTTGGATGATGCCCGTTCTAAAAAGAAACGCATGTTGTTTTGGATAACTGCAAGCATCCTGTTTACCCTTGTTTTATCGGCTGTTATTTTTTACCCAAGCATGAAACAAACCCCTGCAACAACAATTACAATGGCTACCCAACATACCGCTGAACCAGTTTTGCAACCGCAAAAACTTCAGGGCCGTACAACACCCATAAAACAAGTGAGCAAACAAAAACCTTTGGCTCAGTTGCCTATTGCAGTTACCCCGGCATCATCCAACCAAAAAAAACCAATGGATGTTAAACTAAAACAGGTTACGCCTACCCCGTCTCATGGCAAACCAAACCAGCCAACAGAGAGCTCTTCATCCGCCTCAACAAACAGGGCTGCCAACAACCAACTACAACCCCCTTTAAGCACCAATGTGCCTTTGTTAAATGCTGCTGAAAATACTGCTGAGTTAACCACTGTGCCAACTGCCCAAGATGAAAACAGCCCGCATTCTTTGCCTGATTTAACAACCGAAAACCTAAAACGTGTTCAGTTAAGCACCTTATGGGCTGCCGCCTTATTTGAACAAACACCGAAGTTAACTTTAGGTAATCATCAGGTTATGCAACCATCATTCAAACAACCATCAACCATCGCAATCAAACCTAATTTGTTTGTGGAGGGCGGTTTAACTTGGTTTAACACGGCAACACTTAATACCCCATCGCTTGGCGCACATCTTGGCTTAACCTATGCATTCCCGCTGCAAGGCAGGTTTAGTATGGGTGTGGGATTGGGCTATACCCAACTGAACCAAACAAACGGAACGCGTTATTACAGCACAACCAGCTATGGGTTTGCCGAACAGAAAAAGATTACCGGGATAAAAACCGTTCGACTTGATTATGTGGAACTGCCTTTGGTGGTTCATTATGCCATAAGCCCTAAACAAGGGTTGTTTGCAGGAGGCTCCATGTTATACATTATAAACTCAATTGATTACAAAAAAAATCCTGAGGATATTACTTTTGATCAAAAAACAAGTCGGTACTATCAGGCTTATCGTCCGTTTGATGTGCAGGCACTATTTGGCTATCAATATTGGGTAAAATCGAACATAAAAATAAGTGCTTCGTACCATTATGGTTTACTAGATATTACCGACAATGCTGCTTTTAAACGAAATGATTATAATGCCAATAAAGGATTTAGAATAGCTGTTGGTTACCAATTATATTAGTTATGCGATACTTTTTATACTTACTTATTACCACGTTGGCCTTGCACTTGGGTAGCTGCAAGCCGGCTGATGAACCGGAAGATATTGTTTTGGGTGAACCTGTTTTTTACGCAGCAGGTACTGTTAATGGCAAGGCTATATCCCTTACAGCAGGAAAGGATAATTATGTATTAGAAACAAGCAATAAGTGGACCAATGGTTTGCTTAATTATGTTGGCACACTTAGTAAAACAGGGTGCTCCAACTGTGGAGAGGCCCTGGAAATTACTTTTAGAAATTACACCCCCGACTCTTCAACCTTTAGTATAGATTCATTGTTGATGTTGACTGATTATACTTATTTTGATGAATCATTGCCGTTTAAAACTTATTACGATGTAACGTTTGTAGGCCAATCAACCGGAAATGGTAGTGCTACACACAACTGGGTTTTTGCTGATGGATTCACCACCAACCGGGCTGCTTTTACCAGGCGGTATACCCAACCCACCAGCAGTGAAGTTACTTACAGCAACCAGTTTACCAACAACTGTTCATCCAGTATTGTGCAAGGATTTAAAACTCCTGTTTCTGCTTTGTTTAACAACAAGTTTGTTGAGTTTAATTTTAGTTACACCGGAAACCATACTATTTTGGTAAACAGCATTCCGGTTCAACCCAACGAAATGGTGCAGTGGGTTGTTAACGATAGCATAGTAACACAAACTGGAAATATTGTGCAGCTTGGCATTGATAGCCTGGTACCAACCCGAGTGTGTATGCTTTATCCGGTAGCAGGAGATACGCCTATCACCCACTGTAAAAATATTGCACCAAAGGCCGCTAATAATTGTTTAAGCAATTGCAAAATAAAATCCAGTACCATTGAAGATGCATTACAGTTAGCAACCGTAGAGGTGCGTTGGCGAGATGCAACCGGCAAATGGTACAGCAGCAATCAGGTGAAACAACCTGCCACTGCCCAGTTTAAGTTATTGGAAAAACAACCTTATGAGCGAAATGCAAAGGGTGAGCAAACCACTAAAATTAAACTGAACATTAACTGCACGGTTAGTGATGGAACAACTAACATCAATTTAGAAAATATAACCGCTGTTATTGCAATAGCCCACAATTAGTAATACGTAACCTTGGCATGTTTTTTTACCAAGGCAACCACGGCATCTTTAAGCTCCTGCACATTGGTTTTTTTCTCGGCTGAGATAAAAATAGCCGGTGCATTGGTTTTAGCCATCCATGTATTTTTAAGTCTATCCATGTAAGGGATTTCCTCTTCACCTTCTTCTATTTCATCAGGCATGCGCAGCGGTTCAACCAGTTTATCAATTTTGTTAAACACCAATAAAATAGGCTTTTTATGGGCCTTAATTTCTTCCAGGGTTTTATTTACCACATCAATCTGGTCTTCAAATTGCAGGTGCGAAACGTCCACCACATGTATCAAGGCATCGGCCTCCCTAATTTCATCCAATGTACTTTTAAAACACTCAATTAATTGGTGTGGTAGTTTCCTAATAAACCCAACAGTATCGGTAAGTAAAAACGGTATATCATCCAACACCACTTTGCGCACCGTACTGTCCAAAGTGGCAAACAATTTATCTTCGGCCAACACCTCACTTTTGCTGAGCATGTTTAAAATAGTTGATTTACCTACATTGGTATAACCTACCAGGGTGAGCCTCACTTTGTCGTCACGGTTTTTTCTGCGCGTTTCGGCTTGTTGTTCAATTTCGCGCAAGCGCGCTTTGAGTTTGCTAATGGTATCTCTGATTACCCGCCTATCTGTTTCTATTTCGCTTTCGCCCGGGCCCCTTGTTCCAATACCCCCGGCATGTTTGGTTAAATGCGTCCACATGCGGGTTAAACGTGGCAATAAATATTGCGCCTGTGCAAGTTCAACCTGCATTTTTGCTTGTGCTGTTCGCGCTCTTGTGGCAAAAATATCCAAAATGAGGTTGCTGCGGTCAAGGATTTTGCACTTTAAACTTTGCTCCAAGTTACGTATTTGAGAAGGGCTTAGTTCATCATCAAAAATTACGATGTCTACTTCCTGCTCAACCACAAAAGCAGCTATCTCCTGCAGCTTGCCTTCGCCAACAAAAGTTCCGGCATGGGGTTTGGGTAAGCGTTGCAAAAAACGTTTAACCACCCTGGCACCGGCAGTATAAGTTAAAAACGATAATTCATCCAGGTATTCCTCCGCTTGCTCTATTTTTTGTTGTTGCGAAACAACCCCAACCAAAACTGCCGTTTCTTGCTTTTTCCGTGTATCGTGTAATTTATCTTTAGCCATGTAAAATGGGTGCAAAAATACAAGAAGTTTCGGGGAATACGCATGCCATTTTCATGATGTGCTGCTTGATATTGGCCAAAACCCACTTTTAGGCCTAAGGTTTAAAGCACATTACAACGTTTAATAGCAGATTAATATACAGTTATACGCATTGTGGTTTGCATTATTTACATTTGTCTTATTATCAAATACCCGTTTATGATTTCAACCTGGATACAAGCCATGCGGTTGCGCACCCTGCCTCTTGCTATTTCAGGCATACTTATGGGCACTGCCTTGGCAGAGTTAAGTGGCTACGAAAGCGATAAATTTACCACTTTTTTGGCCTTGTTAACGGCTGTGTTATTGCAGGTGCTAAGTAATTTAGCCAACGACTACGGGGATTATGTAAAGGGTACGGATAATGACCAACGTATAGGCAACATGCGGGCTTTGCAAAGTGGCCAAATTACCCCAAAGGCAATGCTTAAGGCTATTGTATTGTTTGTGGTTTTGTGCTTGATTACCGGCATTGGTTTGTTGCTGTATGCCGGAGATGGCAAATTAAATTTATCGTTTATTTTATTTTTTATATTGGGGTTGGCAGCTATTGCTGCGGCTATAAAATATACTGTTGGCAAAAATGCATACGGTTACAGTGGCTTAGGCGATGTGTTTGTATTTTTGTTTTTCGGGCCTGTTGCGGTGCTGGGGGTTTATTTGTTGCAGCATCGGTTTTCTGTTAACTGGGAAACGGATAAATGGGTATTGCTGCCAGCATGCAGCCTTGGGCTGTTAAGTGCTGCTGTGCTTAACACTAATAACATACGGGATGTAACCAACGACAGGGCATCGGGGAAAAGAACCATTGTGGTGCAAATGGGTTTGCAAAAAGCCCGATTGTATCATTGGGCACTTGTTATTACTGCAGCATTATGCCTTGGCATTTTTTTGGTATTTGTTCGGTTTCATTGGGTACAATTTTTAAGCTTAGTCGCTTTTTATCCCATATTTAAACAAGCCGCAGTGGTGCAACAAACGCCACCTTCTCCTGCATACAACGGACTGCTTAAACAACTTAGCATAAGTATTCTGTTACTGGTTGTGGCATTTATGATTATGCAAACCGTAGCTTTAGGAATTTTCGTATATACCAGCATTAACAATTTTAGTTAACATGTTTAAAGCTTCGTATAAAAAGCACCTATTACAATTTAAACGCCCGGTGCGTACTTCCAGAAACCAACTGGAAACACATGTAGTATATTTTATTGCATTACAACGCATTGCTGACGGAAAAGTTACCTATGGCGAGGCAGCACCACTAATTGGCTTAAGCATTGATGATGTGCCACATTTTGAGCAACAAGTGCAACAGTATTGCCAACACATTAATGAAGGGATGGCGCCTGCTGATTTAGATTTTACCGGATACCCCAGCATACAATTTGCTATTGAAACTGCTTTGCTTTGCATGCAGCACCAACAGGACTTTACCTTATACCAAACCCCCTTTTTAGCCGGTGAACCGATTAAAATTAATGGGTTGGTGTGGATGGATAATAAGGATAACATGTTGCAGGAGGCGCTACAAAAAGCAGCCGAAGGATTTACCACCATTAAATTTAAAGTGGGGGCCCTTGATTTTGATGAAGAGTGCAGGATGCTGGAAAGTTTTAGAAAACACTTTAACGCCTACAAGGTTGATATTAGGTTGGATGCCAATGGCGCATTTAAAAACGATGATGTGCTGATGCAACTGCAAGAATTGGCTCGTTTTGATGTGCACAGTATTGAGCAACCCATTAAACCAAAACAATGGGATATGATGGAGGAGGTTTGTGTAGAATCGCCTATACCCATTGCCCTTGATGAAGAACTAATTGGCTTATCAGCCCATGATGAGGGAACCAAAATGTTGCGCAAAATTAAACCCGCTTATTTAATTATTAAGCCAACGTTAATTGGCGGACTTACAGCAGGAAACGATTGGATTACTTATGCCGAAAAGCTTGAAATTCATTGGTGGGCAACCAGTGCGCTGGAAAGTAATGTTGGCCTTAATGCTATTGCACAATGGGTTGCAACCAAAAACAATCTTTTACCCCAAGGCTTGGGCACAGGTAGCTTATACTTGAATAATGTAGCTAGCCCGTTAAAAACCGCCAATGGTAAGCTATATCACCAAACCGATAATCATTGGGAATTGTGAGTACATGAATATGTTGGATAGTGTGCACAAGATGTAACTAAAAATAATATCTTCGTGATAATAAATTACATCAGTTTGATGTGTTTTCCTCGGGGGGGGAATAAATTAATATTATGCAAAACCGTACACTACTGCTTTATCGCTTTAATATTTGGGCGATGGTAATCTGCATGTTTTTTGCAGTTTTTTTATCTGTTTTTGTTTTTTACTCCAGGCACTACGTGCTGTTTTTTGTTGGCGCAGCTTTGTTTGGTGCCAACACTGTGCTTATAAAAAGAAAACAAGTTAAGCTGGCCGGGTATATTTTTTTATTGGCCACACATGCATTAATGATCCTCTTTGATCAGGGCATCATGAGTCCGGTAAGGTCTTTTGCCTTTTATATTCCATTATTGTTGTGCAACTTATTTATTATTGACCCAAGGCAAAAGTTACACCAATTTGTTAGCGTTTCATTAACCATTGGCTGCGTCATCCTTACCAGCCTCACTGATATAACCCCTAAATTATCATCAGGTTTGTATGATAACGACCATGTAAACCTCGTTGCTTACTTTAATGTAATCATGTCGTTGGTATTGTGCATTGCTATTTATTACCTGATGAACCAACTTTCGCTGGAAACTGTGGAGGTGAAAGAGGCAGCAGATGATACATTAAGAAAAAACCAACTTTTGTTAAATTCCATCAACCAAAATATTGATATAGGCATATGCCGAACCG
>RDYC01000052.1 GCA_004293295.1 Bacteroidota bacterium | reverse complement strand
ATTAACGCTGATGGTAGTAACAATAATACCTATGTTGGGGCAGAAGCAGGAGAAAATGGGCTATCTGGTGCAGATGAAAACGTATTAGTGGGTTGGAGAGCCGGTAGAAATATTGCCGGGCTTCATAATGTTTGTGTTGGGAATATGAGCGGGATTAACAATTCTGGCTACGCAAATACATTTATTGGTATTGGCAGTGGAATGACTTCTAGTGGTCAGTTTAACATTGCTATTGGCTCAAGTGCTGGTCCTGGTGTAGCTACTCTTAACAACACCGCAGCAATTGGCGCTAACTGTTTTCCGATGGCAAGTAATTCAATGATTCTTGGTGATAACACGATGAATGTAGGAATTGGGTTAAGTGGTATTGCATCTGGCCCGTTAAATAAATTAGAGATTAACACAACAACGGGATCACCATATTTTGGTTCAATAAATGGAAGCAGTGGTTTACGTTTCCGAAACATGACAAGTGCAAACACACCGTTGGCTACCGTTTTTAATGGAGTACTTAGTGTTGATGCCAACGGAGATGTAATTTTAGTACAAGACAAAACTGGAGGAGCCGGTAGTGTTGGAAACTATTGTGGTAGCCCAAGTAATCCACTATTAAGCAATTTTGAGGTGCCATTGGCTAATTCAAATTATCACTTTGTTGGTGATATTCCTCTGAGAGATAAAGTGAATATCGGTAATATCCCTTGTTCAACTGCTCCTTTGTTAGGAAAACTAAATGTAAACACTGCTGTACCTACCGATCAGAGTTCTGGTATAAACAGTTATTCAATTCATGCCATTAATACAAACCCTACCGCAGGAAGCACCAATACCGCTGTCTATGGCGAAGCTACAAATCCAAGTACTGGTCTTAATTTTATGAGAGGTGTTTGGGGTAAAGCAGAAGGAGAAAGTGAAGCTATAGGTGTATTAGGACAAGCAGGACAAGCAATTAATTCATACGGAGGTCGTTTTGAAGCGGTTAGTACAAGTGGAACCAACTATGGCATTTACGCAGAAGCGTTGAATGGAACAACCAATTATGCAGTATATGCCTCTGCAGGAGGTGTTAATTACTCAGGATTAGGCCCGGACTGGGCAGGTTATTTTGATGGAGACGTGTTTACCACAACAAGCTTTACACCATCGGATAAAAAGTTAAAAAAGGACATTAAAAACATCTCTAACTCTTTAGATATAATTAATAAATTAAATCCGGTTACTTATTTATTTGATGTAGAGGCAAACAGAGATATTAGATTACCTTCAACAAAGCAATATGGTTTTATTTCACAAGAAGTAAAGGAAGTATTGCCCGAATTAACTAAGACTGCAATTTATCCTGCAAAGTTTGATAAAAGTGGTAAACAAACAGCTCCTCAGAAGGAAATACTCTCACTTAACTACAACGGATTTATTGCCATTTTAGCGGAAGGTATAAAAGAACAACAAGCCCAAATAGAGCAACAAGAGGCGACTAACAAGGCGTTGCAACAACAGGTTAATGAGTTAAAAGCCTTGGTTAATGGTTTAATCAGTGATAAGTCGTTGGGTAAAACTTCAACAGGAAATTCGTCAGTAACATTAAGTGATAAAAACGCATTGGTATTAAATCAAAATGTTC
>RDYC01000222.1 GCA_004293295.1 Bacteroidota bacterium | reverse complement strand
GCTAAATGGTGGATTTGGGTGTGGCAAAACCTTCTTAACACTTTCATTGTTGCCTCCGATAATCGTGGCTCTCAAACAATAAACAGTGTTTGGAAAGACGGACTACCAAATGTCACTTTGATTTCTGACCGTTGGGCTGCACCATTAAAGGCTACTGTCGAAAATCATCAACTATGTTTAGCACATTTATTACGAGAGCTTATTTTTTTGGAAGAATCTGAAAAACTCTACTTTGCTACATCATTCAAAGAACTTATCGTCTCCATTTTTGATACTCGAAAAACGCTTATCCAAGCATATTTACCCAATTCTATTGAAGCAACTACTTTTGAAAATACACTCAATGAACTGCTTGCGATTACTGTTGACAAACAAGTATGCCCAAAAATGATCTGTGTTCCATTTTAATATTTCGCTTGCCACTCTCTAAGCGGTTGTAGTTTGAATAACTCATTCCTATTTCGTCAGCCATTTGTTCTTGGGTCATGTTGGCACTTATTCTTAATTTACGTAGCTTTTCGTTGCACAATTTCATAATCTTCATGTAGTTTTGAGATTGGCCTAAACCTGTAGATTAGCCAAACATCGGCAAAATACTAAAAATTGCTAAATTGGATAGAACACGTGCCATTTTGGCGGTATGAAAGTAGTAAACATTCATGCACATTTGCTTGACCATCAACGAAAAGCCCCACTACAGTTTGACGACAGCGAGGGGCTTTGTTCTGGTATTAATGAAATGTTAAACCAAAAACTCCGTAAAAGGTATGAAAAGATCTGAATTTTTAAAAGATTTTGTTGGCACTACAGCAAAAAAAACCAAGTGAGAATAAACAAAAGCATGCAGTATTTTAAACACAAAAACATTTTAATAACAGGAGCCACTTCCGGCATTGGAAAGGAGTTAGCCATACAACTGGCCAAACAACAAGCAACACTTATACTGGTAGGCAGAAACAATGCGCAGTTGCTTGAAGTAAAAAAGACCTGTGAGCAAAGCGGAGCCAAGGTGTTGGTTTACCAAGCGGATTTAATAAAGATGAATGAGGTTGAGTTGTTGGTAGCCAAGGTAACAGAAGCGGTGAACAAAATTGATGTGTTGATTAACAATGCAGGAATAAGCCAACGGTCGCAGGCAGAAGAAACAAGTGAACTGGTTGATCGGCAGATTATGGAGTTAAACTTTTTTTCTCCGGTAAAGCTTACCAAATCATTATGGCCGCTTTTATTGGCATCTCCTCAGGCGAATATTGTTAATATAAGTAGTGTAACCGGAACCTTTGGCTTTCCGCAGCGCAGCGCCTACGCTGCATCAAAACACGCTTTGGTTGGTTTTTTCGAATCGTGGATGCTGGAAAATAAGCACCCACAAATAAACTTCACTACCGTTTCACCGGGCAGAATCCTTACTAACATTTCCTATAATGCTTTAAAGAGTGACGGCTCAAAACATGAACTACTTGACGAGGGACAGGCCAAAGGCATACGGGCAGATGTTTGTGCAAATCGCATAATACGTGCCGTTGCTCAAGGCAAACAACAGGTGTATATTGTAAAACAAGAAAGGATTTTATTGTTCTTATACCGATTTTTCCCATCCATTTTTGTTTATTTGGTTAAAAAATTAGATTTAAAATAATGCAACAACTTATTTCAGGCATACAGCAGGTAGGGATCGGAATCCCTGATGCAGGTGCCTATTTTACTTGGTTTAGAAGAACTTTTGGTTTTGATGTAAAGATATTTGATGACGAAGCACAAGCCAAGCTTATGACGCGTTATACCGGTAATGAGGTACACGCACGAAGGGCTATTTTGGCCATGAACATGAATGGTGGCGGAGGCGCAGAGATATGGCAGTTTACCAGCCGCAAAACGATGTATCCGGAAAGGGAGGTATTTCTTGGAGACTTGGGCATTAATGCAGTTAAAATTAAATGCAATGATGTGGTTCAGGCATATCAGCAATTAAAAGACAAAAATGGGTGTTCTGCGCTGTTTAATACAAACAATGGTCAACAAACCTTTTGGATTAAAGATGAATTCGGAAATAATTTTCAGCTCATCCATAACACCACGTTTTTTAAAAGTAAAAACTACATGATGGGCGGTGTTGGTGGGGTAACCATTGGAGTAAGCAATATGGATAAAGCCATTGCATTTTATCAGAATTGTTTAGGGGTAAACCAATTGGTTTCTGATGAAACAGGAACGTTTAATGATTTAGGAGAGGCATATACCAACAGCAAATTCAGAAGGGTGAAATTGGCATTTAGTAATAACTTTACTGCACCCTTTAGTAAGCTGCTAGGCAATATTGAAATTGAGTTGCTCCAATGCCTTGATCGCAATCCGGTGAAAACTTTTGAAAACAGGTTTTGGGGTGAT
This sequence comes from Bacteroidota bacterium, assembly GCA_004293295.1. Lineage (GTDB taxonomy): Bacteria > Bacteroidota > Bacteroidia > UKL13-3 > UKL13-3 > UBA6183. The sequence goes on along the minus strand of RDYC01000222.1, from coordinate 9,591 downwards.
GGTGGTTTTATCCATGTATGTTTTGATGTAAGTGATATGAATGCCTTGAAACAACGGATGAGGGAAAACAATGTTGCCTTTACGGTGGATAGCGCAGATACCTTTGATATGGGTGAATCAGGCGGGCGTTTTTCGTATGCTGAAGACCCGGACGGCACATTAATAGAAATGGTAGAAACACACAAAGTTCCCATAATGAAAAAGTTTGGGTGGTACTTGGATTTAAAAAAACGTGGCCAAAACAAGCCACTACCAAACTGGATGATTAACGCAATGGGATTAAATAAAGTAAAGGATTAGCGCCAACAAACTAAGCCAATAAAAAGGGAAAAGAAATAATACCAAACCGAACAAAACGGAATCGTAAAACACACTGCCCTTTGTAAACTTTTTCGCAAACATCATCATCATCCAGTAATGAGGCAAGGCTATCACTCCAAGATGAATTCTTGTAAACCACCGTTTATTTAACTTTCCGGTTTTGTTGAGTGTTTGAGATTGTTTTAATGCACTTAATACATCCCTATTTTCTTGCTCCGCTTTTTGCCAGCTTGCCATCATGGCGTTGTGTTCGTTACCGTCCGATTTTAGGGTGTGGTTGATGTAAGCTAAACTCTCCAGTTGTTCCGCAATGCGCTCATTCAATTGTTGAACCAAGGTAGAAGCGGGCAAATTGCGCTGGAAATCATGCTGGGTAATAGGTGTTCCGAAATTTACAACTACCGACTTACCACCCCCATCAAAGTGTTCATAAGTTAAGCCCACAGGTACAATGCAAAGTTTATTAGCCGGACCTTCGCTATTCCATGCACGATGTGCAATCCTTCCGGGTCCTTTTTTTAGTGGCCTTAAATCCCAGTTGTTTTTACACAACCCCTCTCCAAAAATTAGCACCATTCCTCCTTTAGCTAATGCATCATAACTGGCGTCAAACGTCTCAAAGTTTTTCTCGATATTTTCTTTTCCCTCGCTGATACGATATACAGGAAGCATTTGGTAAGCCGTAAAAATTTTTCTAAGTATTGGATTTTTAAAAGCATCGCCCCGAGCCAAAAAGTGTGTTGGGCGTGGTAAACTTGCCGCAATTACCAAGGCGTCCATAAAGGAGTTGGGGTGGTTTGCCACCAATAAAACCGGGCCATTTGCAGGCACTTGATGTTGCGTTGTGCGATGTACCTTGTGGTAAAAAAACCAAAACCCCAAATTAAGCAAACGATGTGTGGCAGCGTACAAATTCATTTTGCTGCAATATGCAATGATTTTTTAAAAAAATAGAATGCTTGGTTTTTTGTATAAAGGGGTGGAGCAAAAACATCAATGTAAGCGGCTAGTAAACCAGCCGCTTACATTGATGGAATCATATTAAAGCCCGGCCAACACCTTGTTTTTAGGGTAACGGATTTCATAAGTAAACACCACCTTTTTCGTGTCTTTTGAGTTAAGTTTTAACAACCATTTTAATTTTCCGGTTGTCTCATCCAATTCTGCACGGCTGCCCTCAGCTAAGGTAATTTTGATATCGTTGGTGTTTCTTGCAACAGGTATTTGGTCTTCTAGCAAGAGTTCAATCGGGATGTTTTTGGTGTTTCTTACCGTTATTTCAACGGTATGCGTTTCTACTTTATCGTCATCTAAAAACCGCACCTTGGTTTTCTCTTTGACCTTTTTTCTCATCAATACAATATTTTTGTCCCTGCCAAGATTAACATTCAAAGTATCACTGGTACTTTGTGCGTCTAGCAAAGTTTCGCCAACATAAGCCCCATCAAAAAATAAGCGAGCATTTCCCGGTATAATATTCATTTCTTCCCAGCCTGTGATATCCGCCATTAAAAAGGCTTCTGTACACAGTTTCGGAACCGCAGCAAATTTAAGGTGTACGGGCACATCACGTTGGTTAATAATTACTTTATGGGGCTGATTGTCACTTTCTATCTGGTACTTCAGTTTAATATCATACTCCGTTCTAATTAAGTTTTCACTAACAGTAACAAAGTCTTGAATCTTTAACTCATTTGCGTTGCTTGTCGTAGTACCTCCTCCGTCAGAGTTTGTTCTAACCAAATCCTCTTGCTCACTTTTTGCAGCAACAGTAACTTGGTTGGTTTTTAATCTATAACTAACAGGCTGTGGCTTTCTGGCGTACTCAATAAAGGTAACAAACCAAGGTGTTAGTTCCGGCTTCACGTTGCTCTCCGCAGGGTTAGAGGTGCTAAGTGTAAGGGAAACACCTTTCCAGTTAATGCCTGAGTTTTGGGTAACATTGGCCATGTATTTAAGTTGCAAGGTATTGGTAGTTGAAGAAGCTTGTAAATCGTACAATGGAACCCAGCTGGCTTCTTGCATAAAATAGTTAAATCCAACTGCAGCACTTCCGGCATTTTCACTATAAATGGTAACCAATATTTGATGAATAGGCTGCGCGTACTCATCCTGTAACGCTCCTTCGTTTCCTTTTAACTGCAATAACTCATTATATCGGGTTGTTAGTTTTATTTTCAACGCCTCCGCTGCGTTAAGTAAACGCTCCTGTTTAAGTTCTAAATCATAAATATTGTTCAGTTTGTCTCGTAAAAACTGCATGCCATCTTTAAGCAAAGGCAATGAGTCCTTAGAAAAAACGCCCTTCATCATGTTGTTATTTAGCAGCAATTGTTTTTCGGATGCAAGCACCTTTAACTTGTTATTGATGTCTTTAATGTCAAAACTCATGTCATTCAACGAATCAAGCACCCGCTCTATGGCCTTATCGTATTTGCCAGTAAAAACGGGCTGTTCTTTATACTTTAATTGGTGCTTTACATCCATTACCACACCTCCTTTGCTATTTGCTTGCAACGAAACAGGATTAATAAATGGTGAGATGTTCTCAAACAGCAACTCATTGTAACCAGCCTTGAGCATGGTAGTTTCATTGTAATACAGGTGTGCTCCTTGTAAATAAACAATTGCTTTATCTAGTGTTGCTTTAATGGGCTTGTTTGGCTGAGCCATTAGCATATCTCCTGCTATCAGAATAACGCTAAAAATCAATAGTTTTCTCATCGTTTTGTTATTTAAGTTTGCTTAGTAGATGAGGATGGATGATAAATTCCATAAAAGTTTGCAATTTTTTTTTAATTTTTGTTTCAATGCCAAGCAACCTGCAACACCAGTCGGATGAGAATCTGATTGTTCAATACCAACAAACCAATGATAGGGTTGTGGTTGGGGAGCTGTTTAAGCGACACTCTTTAATGTGTTATGCGGTGTGCGTAAAATATTTAAAAAACGAGGATGATGCGCAGGATGCTACCATGAGTATTTTCGAGCAGTTATTTGTTGACTTAAAAAAGCATCACGTACAACACTTTAGGAACTGGTTACACAGTGTTTGCAGAAACTACTGTTTAATGCAATTGCGCAAAAAAACCACCGAGGTAGTTTTGGCCGAAGAAGAAAATGACACCTTTTTTATGCAATTGAGTCAATTTGTGCATCAAGAAGATAACATACATGAAAGAGAGGAAAAGTTGCTTGTTTTAGAAGAGGCTGTAAAACAATTAAAAGAAAATCAGAGGGTATGTATTGAATTGTTTTATTTAAAACTTAAAAGTTATGAAGAAATTGCTGTAAGCACAGGATTAAGTATGAATGAGGTAAAAAGCAATTTGCAGAATGGCAAAAGAAATTTAAAAATAGTCTTGAATGAAAAAGGAATTGTAATGGTATTATACCTGTTTTTATGGATACAATAAGCTGCATAAACAACACAACTTGGGAGCAATATGCCAAGGGAGAGTTGAGCAAGGAAACACTTGATCAACTGAATGAGCATGTGCTTTCCTGTGAGATTTGTGCCGATATGAAGGAAGGTATTGATAGTATGGAACATCCTGCAATGTTGTTAAACAGGGTTAACCAAATTAATAATGCCATTGATAAAAAAACAACACAAAAAAGCGTGACCATAAATCGTTGGTATGTGGCTTTAGCCGCCTCTTTGTTATTTGTTACCGGACTAATCTGGTATATTAATCATAAGGAAGAGCCGCAAAAAATAGCGATGGTTCAAGACATGGTTAATCCAAAGCCCTTGGAAAAATCAACAGAACCAATAATACTTGATAAAAAGGAAACGAGTAAAAAGCGGCCAATTCAGCAGCAAAAGCCGAAAGGGGAGGAGGTAACTGAGGCAAAAAATGACGCAGATGATGCGACCGAAAATACAGTTCAATTAAATATACCACCGGTTTCTGCTGCTGAATCAGATAACAGAGGAGATGATGCTATCGAAGAGGATTTGGTGCTTTCTAAAGCCACATCCGTTGAGCAACAAAGGGTTCAACCAATGGTAATAGAACAAGTGTCAAAACCCGAAAGAAAACGTTTAAGAGGAAAACAACCTTCATCCCTTGCACAGGAGCCATACGTTAAAACGCAAAAAGATGAAAAAACGATATTAGACAGAAATAACCAAATAGACTCTGTTCGGTATTCTAATGCCACAACACAATTTACAAAAAATGCATTTGATAGTTGTGTTGCTGAACTTTTGCCCATATCTAATGAACCTTCATCACAATATTATGAGTCGGGATTATTACTTTTGGCAAAAGCGTATTTAGGGTTAAACAAACGGTACATGGCAGAGCCATATTTACAACGTGTTATTCAGCTAAACGGCAAATACAAACAAGAGGCCCTAGAACTATTGAAGCAATAACTGATGCGACAACAATTAACGTTGTTGCTGTGCGCTTTGTATTAACTGTTGCAAGTTTCTTCTTGCCATCACAAAGTCAGGGAAAATTTGAATAGCACGTTGATATGCTTCAGCAGCCTGTTGGTATTTTTGTGTTTGGATGTACACATACCCACGCATGTTCCAACATGCAGCCAAAATAGGTACACGTTGATTTTGCCCCTCACCAATAATCATGTCCACACTATCGGTTGAGCCTTTGTACTTTTCCATCATATCGTCAATATTTTTGCTGGCAACCTCAAAATTACCCATGGCGAGTTGCACCGATACTGATTTGTACAAGTACTCCGATTTTTTGGTTTTATTGTATAGGTCGTTCGATAGTGTTAACAGCTCTTCACCTTTACCCAATTGCTCTAAACAAAGCATTTTGTATTTAAGCAGCTCTTCATCGTTAGGCTTGCGTTTTAAGGCATCTTCGGTGGTTGTTAAGCATGCATCAATATTTTGAACCGATAAATACATGGCCGGCAAAGAGTCACGCAAGGCATGCGTACTATCTTGCAACAAAATTAGCTGAACGCTGGTTATAGCTGTTGAAATATCTTTAAGGTCGTAGCTTTTTTTGTAAAGTACCTCAAGTGATTTAACATCAGTTACTGATTTTTGATTGCAGGCCGATAATAGCACCACAGCGGAAATGGTTGTTAAAATAGATTTCATGAAAAAGGTTTGTTATTAAATGTATGACAAGTATTGATTAATGTTTGTGATAACGGGATAAACTCATATTGCAATTCCTGTTTAATTTTGGCATTGCTGTATGCATATTTTTTTAAAGATGCGCGAGAAGTTTCTTTGGTTAAGCCAGCCTTTTTGCCGGTAAATAATCGTTGAATACCTGCAGCCATCCAAGCTATTTCGGCAATAAATGGGGTAACCTTAATGCGGGGTTTGCTTTTATGAAGCAATGTGGCAACTTCATCCAAAAAACGTTTCATTGATGCGTTTTCACTCACCAATACAAAGCGCTGCTGAAAACATTTTCTCTCCATAAGCAATAGGGTAATCCGAGCTACATCTATTACATCAACATAGCCATTAACCCCATCCGTGTAAAAGGGCATTCCTTTTTTAACCATATTAAACAGTGCGCAAGTGCCTTTGTTCCAATCTCCACTGCCCAAAATAACACCGGGGTTAACAATCACCACAGACAATCCTTCCTCGGCCCCTCGCCAAACTTCCATTTCAGCGCGGTGTTTACTAATGGCATAATTGCTGTTTAGTTTCGAAGTAACCCACTTGGTTTTTTCCGATATGGTAACCCCGCTTTTTTCCCTGCCTAATGCTGCAATGGAACTGATGTGAGCAAGCTTGTTAATACCCAATTGCAAACACATGTTCACAACATTGCTGGTTCCCTGCACATTTATTTGTTGCATTTCTGCAGCATCACGTTGGTGAAAAGAAACCATAGCGGCACAATGATAAACTTCTTCAGCACCTTGCAACCCCTCTTCCAGTGAGTCAATATCCAATATGTCTGCTTCAAACCAAGTTAAGTTGTTTTTATAATCATCGTTGGTAAAGAATAGAGCTGATATGTAGTTAAATTCAGCCAGGTTACTTTGTTTGCGTTTAAACGCCCTAACCTGCTTGCCCTTTTGCAAAAGCATACATACGAGGTGTGCTCCTAAAAAACCGGTTGCTCCTGTAACGGCTATCAATGTGTGGAAATGTTTATTTAACTGCGGGCGAAAATAAGGTATTTTGTGGCAATAAATATAAGTTATGAATTTAAGCGATTTCTTAAGCCCGGTACCTGAGTCTGTTTTTAACCATTTGGGAGAGACATCGCCCAAAAGTTTGGTTAATGTAATAGATATACATACCAAACAAATGCCTGATTTAACTGGTGTACACATCGCACTTATCGGGGTTAAAGAGGAACGCATTCAAGCACAACACCAAGGTGTTGCCGCTTCACCCGATCTGGCCCGCAAACAATTGTATAAACTGGTTCAACCCAAACATGATATTAAAATTGCCGACCTAGGAAACATTGAGCCGGGGAGTAGTGTAAATGATACGATGTTTGCCCTGAACGCTTGCTTACAGGAATTGCACCAACAAAAAATTGTTACCATTATACTTGGAGGTTCTTCTGATTTGGCATATGCCCAGTTTACTTCATACCAAGGTGTTAACCAAAATCTAAACGTGCTGGTTGCCGATGCAAAAATAGATTTGAAACAACATGACCCTGATCCCGTTTATTCCAACTATCTGTACAAACTCATTACCCATCAGCCCAACTACTTGTTTAATATTGTTCATATTGGCAACCAAGCCTATTTTGTGGAGCAAGAGAGCTTAGATGCTTTTGATAAAATGAATTTTGATGTGTACCGACTGGGCCATGTTAGAAGTAAGATGCAGGAGACAGAACCCTTGGCACGTAATGCTGATATGGTGATATTTAGCCTGAATAGCATTAAAGCAGCAGATGTGGCCGCAAGTGTGGAAATGAACCCCAACGGGTTTTATGGTGAGGAGGCCTGTCAGCTTGCCAGGTACGCAGGGATGGGCAATGATTTAACCAGTATCGGCTTTTACGACTTAAATGGATTAAAGGACCAACACCATTGCGGAAGCAAATTACTCTCCCAAATGATTTGGTATTTTATTGACGGTTACTACAACCGCAAAAACGATTACCCAACAATAGAGAGTAAAGATTACATGATTTATAGAACAACGTTTAAAAACAGCGATTACGAAATTGTTTTCTACAAAAACATTTATAATGAACGTTGGTGGATGGAGGTACCCTACCCAAGAGAAAGGAGTAACCAACGCGGAACATTCATGGTACCTTGCAGCTATGCGGATTATCAGTCGGCATTAAATGATGAGATACCTGACCGTTGGATGAGGGCCCACCAAAAGTTGCTTTATTGAGTACAGATTACGTGTTGCCAAATTCACTCAATACGCCTAATAACCCTCCGGTATGAATGGCCAAGATGCGGCTATTTGGCGGATAATAACCTTGCTCAATTAACATTGCAAGGCCCATCATCATTTTTGCGGTGTACACTTGGTCCAATAATATGCCGGTTTTTTGTGCAAACAACCGGATGAAGCGCCAAAGTTCTTCATCTGTTTTGGCGTACCCACCGCGGTGAAACTGGTGGTGAATGGTCGCTTTCTCTCCGACTAAAAGCTCAACTTCATGGATCATATCCTCGGCACCTTTTAACACACAAATTCCCTCTGCTTTCATGTTAAACTCGGCAGCAGCTTTGGTTAATCCGGCTAAAGTAGTTCCTGTTCCAACGGCACAAACCACGTGCGTATAGCCAGTTGTACCGTGTAAAATTTCCTCACACCCTTTGGCTGCAAGCACCCCTCTTCCTCCCTCATCTATAAAGTATGTACTTTCGTTTTTTGATGCAAAGTCTTCATACAGTTGATACTTATTCAGGTACGCGCTTCGGCTTACAAAATGAAGTTGCATCCCAAAGGTGCGGCACAAACCAAGCATATGGTTTTGCACCGGCTCTCCTCTAATAAAAGCCGTTGTTTTAAACCCATAACTCGCGCTTGCAGCGGCTAAGGCCAACAAGTGGTTGCTATAGGCTCCGCCAAAGCTAACCAAATGGGTTTTGTTATTTAAAGCGGCATCTTCAATTACGTATTTAAGCTTGCGCCACTTGTTACCCGAAACAATGGGGTGTAATAAATCATCACGCTTCATAAACACCTGTATGCCATTTTTTTCAAAATCAGGATACAGGATTTGTTGAGGTGGTAAAGAAGGCGCTAATACAAGCATTACCTAATGCGTAATTTTTGACCAACAGCAATATTATTGTCAATGAGATTATTTAACCTACGCAGTTCCAAAATATCAACATTGTATTTTCTAGAAATGGCATACAAGGTTTCTTTTTCCCGAACTTCATGGTAAACCGCCTCAACAGACGAAGTATCAGCCTCTTTAACGGTTGTTTTTTCGCCATTTAATGGCACAATAACCAGTTCATCACCTACCTTAAGGGTATCGTGCAAAAGTTCGTTAAGGGCACGTAATTCCACCACAGTGGTACCGTATTTTCTGGCAATACTGTACAACGTTTCGCCTTGTTTCACCATATGATAGCCGGGTACTACCGCTTCTTCTTTTACATTTATAACCGGTTGGTTCGGATTAATAATCAGCCGTGTTCCCTCTTTAATATCTTCGGTGCGCAACCCATTAAGTTCCATAATACCCTCTATGGTAACATTGTACTTTTTTGCAATAGCAAACAAGGATTCTCCTTTTTGTACTTGGTGGAAAAAGGCCATGTCATTTTTGTTATCAGGAATGTTAATGGCATATTTATCTTCAGGCAACACCGGCTTTAATGTGGATACATTCCTTTTTGGGTCTTCGTAAATGATGTTATTGTAAGTGCTATCAACCAACTGTGGAACTTGTGTTTTTAGTTTAGGAGTTTCTTTCCGGCTGTTTTGCAAATGAAGCATTTCTCCTGCAACAGGTTCTTGCCCTTCTTTCATCTGGTTCAACTTGCACAGCTTGCTTAGCTTGATACCAAAACGTTGCGAAATTTTTTGCATGTTATCATTTACACCAACGGTATAAAATTCCACACTGCCTTTGTAGTTTTTAGGCTGTAAGTATAAGGTATCTCCTTTTTTAAGTTTGGCATCTTTTGTTAAGTCGTTAAACTTAAAAAGTTGCCATACCCGCAAATTATTGTCAGCAGCAATGTTCGCGTAACTATCCTCTTCCTTAACAATGAGTGCAGGAATCTGGTTAATAATCATTCGCGTTTCTTTAAGGGCATCCGCTTGCTGTTCTTTGGCAATTTCTTCAGCCTCTTGGGCGTTAG
>RDYC01000221.1 GCA_004293295.1 Bacteroidota bacterium | reverse complement strand
TAAATCCTCAATAGAGTAAATATCGTGGTGTGGTGGTGGCGATATTAGGCCCACACCTGGGGTAGAGTGGCGGGTTTTAGCAATCCAATCATCTACCTTGTGGCCGGGTAATTGCCCACCTTCGCCTGGTTTTGCACCTTGCGCCATTTTTATTTGTAGTTCATCGGCATTGGTAAGGTAATTAATGGTTACGCCAAACCTTGCAGATGCTATTTGCTTTATAGCCGACCGCATCGAATCGCCATTAGGCATTATTTCGTAACGCATTTCATCTTCGCCGCCTTCGCCTGTATTGCTTTTGGCACCAATACGGTTCATGGCTATGGCCAATGTACTGTGGGCTTCATGCGAAATTGAACCAAACGACATAGCACCTGTTGCAAAACGTTTCATAATGTTTTCGGCGGGTTCTACTTCATCAATACTTATAGCTTCGCGATGGTGTGCAAAACATAATAAGCCTCTAATGGTGTATAATTTATCGGTTTGTTCGTTAATAACTTTGGCGTATTTTTTATATACTTCATAGCTATTGGTTCGGGTGGCTTGTTGCAGTAAGTGTACGGTTTCGGGGTTAAATAAATGTGCTTCGCCACGGCGTTTCCATTGGTAAATACCCCCTTCGTTTAATAAATGTTGGTTGCTGTTTTCGCCAGCAAAGCCTGTAACATGTTTCATTAATGCCTCGCGAGCTAAGTCATCCAAACTCATCCCTTCGATACGACTAATTCCTCCGGTAAAGTATTTTTTTACAACATCTTTGTTAATACCTAATATTTCAAACACTTGCGAACCGTGGTACGATTGTAGGGTTGAAATTCCCATTTTAGAGAATATTTTTAATAATCCGTCGCATATAGCTTTGATGTAGTTTTTAGATAATTTTGTGCTATCTAAAGTGGTTTCTAGTTTGCCTTCTTTGTGCATAGCATTTATACTCCACGCAGTTGCCTCCGGTTGCTGCATATTAATTGGCATGGTTGCATGCAAACTGCAAACATTGGTGTGCTTATGGATATGGCTATGCAATACTGTTACATCGCTGTAACCTATCACCCATTTGGGTTGTTTATCAAAGCTACTCCAATCCAATAGGTCAATCATTCTTACGGTGCCATACCCACCTCTTGCACAAATAATTGCTTTTATAGAAGTATCATTCAAATAACTTTGAAAAACACTCGCTCTAAGACTATCAGATCCAGCAAATTGATTTTCTTCTGCAAACAAATCTGGATGAATCACCACCTCTAGGCCCCAACCTGTAAAAATATCAATGGCTGGTTGCATCTCTGCTTTGGATACCTTACGCGCAGTTGCCGCTATGGCAATCTTATCTCCAGGCTTAAGAAATGGCGGAATAACTCTTACTGACATCAGGTATATTTTTCGTCATACTTAATTTTAATATCAGTAACCATTTGCTTAACCTCTTGTTCTTTGCTTTTGTCACAAATCATTAAAACATCTTCGGTATCAACAACTATCATGTGATGAACACTGTTTAGCACAACAAGTTTTTGTTTGCCTCCATGCGAACTCACCATACAATCACTGCTGCCATAAACGTGAATGTTCTTGCCGTCCAACACATTACGTGCCTCATCTTTATTCACGGCATTTTCATATAAAGATGTCCAAGTGCCTAAATCGCTCCAGCCAAAATCACTAGGAATAACATACACATTCTCCGCTTTTTCTAATATGCCATAATCTATTGAGATAGCCCTGCATTGCTCATAAGCTGATTGCACTACGGCATCTTCATTTAGGCTTCCAAAACTTTTAGCTGCTTGTGTAAACAACTCAAAATGTTCTTGCATTAGTGTTTTAAATGCTGACCGAATTGCAGAAACGCTCCATATAAATATGCCCGCATTCCACAAAAACTCTCCGCTTTCTAAAAAAGTTTCTGCCAACTCAAGGGTTGGCTTTTCGGTAAATGTTTTTACTTTAAACAGTTCTTTCTGTTCAGTTGCATCCATATATTGGATGTATCCATATCCGGTATCCGGCCTGCTAGGTCTTATCCCTAAGGTGATTAATGCATCATGCTTTTGGGCATAATTTAGCCCAACCTGTACATTTTTGTAAAAGGCATCCTCATCTAGTATCAGGTGATCGCTAGGCGCAACCACACAAATGGCATGGGTATTTATTTTGTGTATTTTAGCATTGGCAAAAGCGATACAAGCGGCTGTATTTTTTGCCAAAGGTTCACCCAAAACACAACCTTCATCAATATCCGGAATCTGCTCCTTTACCAATGGAATGTAACTTTGGTTGGTTACAATAATGATATTTTGCTTATCAAAATGTTTTAAAAACCTTTCATAAGTACTTTGCAACAAGGTTTTACCTGTTCCCAAAATATCTAAAAACTGTTTAGGCTTATGTGTTCTGCTATAAGGCCAAAATCTACTTCCAATTCCACCAGCCATAATAATGGCGTAATGATTTTTGTTTTTCTCCATCCTGTTGATAAAAATCATGTTTTTGCCAATGAAGAATTAATGCGGAGTTTCGCACGAAAATCATAAATTAGCAAATGCAAATAAAGTTTTTAATCTGCAAATTTTCAAAAAAGGATTTTACGCCCTAATTTAGTGCCCCTTTTTACATAAAATCAAGTAATTAAGTTATCTATTAATAATATATGAAAGCAGTCAAAATGAGTGCTAAAGAGTATCTCAAAGATTTTTTTGGCTTTGACCAATTTAAAGGCGACCAAGAAAAAATTGTAAACACCGTGCTGAAAGGAGATGACTCTTTCGTAATTATGCCTACCGGAGGCGGAAAAAGTTTGTGTTATCAATTACCCGCTTTAATGCTACCGGGCGTAACCATCATTATCTCTCCATTAATTGCGCTGATGAAAAACCAAGTGGATCAATTGCGCTCCTTTGGTACTGAGAATATTGCACATTTCCTCAATTCATCGTTGAACAAAAGTGATATCACCAAAGTAAAAAAAGATGTAACCAGTGGTGATACCAAATTGCTCTACATTGCCCCTGAAACGTTAAAAAAAGAAGAAACCATTGACTTCCTAAAGTCAATTAACATCTCGTTTGTTGCTGTTGACGAAGCGCATTGTATTAGCGAGTGGGGACATGATTTTAGGCCTGAATACCGCAGAATAAAACAAATGGTCAAGGAAATTAAGGATGTTCCGATGATGGCTTTAACAGCTACTGCTACTCCGAAAGTACAACAGGATATCCAGAAAAACTTGCACATGAATGATGCTTTAATCTTTAAGTCATCATTTAACCGAACTAACTTATACTACGAGGTAAGGCCCAAGGGTAAGAAAAATGATGTACTCAAGGACATTGTTCAATATATAAAACCTCGCAAAAAGAAAAGTGGCATTATTTATTGTTTAAGCCGCAAAAAGGTTGAAGAAATTGCGGGAGTTTTGAAAGCCAATGGTATTAAAGCCCTACCTTATCATGCTGGTTTGGACGGAAAAACACGTGCAGCTCACCAAGATGCCTTTTTAATGGAAGAGTGCGATGTAATTGTGGCCACCATTGCCTTTGGCATGGGCATTGATAAGCCGGATGTGCGCTTTGTAATTCATTATGATGTGCCTAAGAGCATTGAAGGTTATTACCAAGAAACCGGCCGTGCTGGTCGTGATGGTATTGATAGCGATTGTTTGTTGTACTATAATCCGGCTGATATTGAAAAGTTAGAAAAGTTTATGAAAGATAAACCGGTTGCCGAAAGGGAAATCGGGGAATTGCTCATTTTCGAAACACAAGCCTTCGCAGAATCATCGGCCTGCCGTAGAAAGTTTTTATTGCATTACTTTGGTGAAACTTATAACGAAAAGGGTTGCAATAAAATGTGCGATAACTGCCGGCACCCTAAGGCAAAAGAAGATGCCAAAGACGAGGCAGTATTGGCCTTAAAAACCATTAATGCCATTAAAGGCAAACATGTGTTAAGCCATGTGGTTGATATATTGGTGGGCAAAAAAAGTCATGAGGTGGCACTAAGCGGGCACGAGAAAACCGCGTTTTTTGGTGCCGGTAAAGAACATGATGAAAACTACTGGAAATCATTAATTAGGGTATTGCTGTTGTCCGGTTATATTGACAAAAACATTGAAAACTATGGCTTGTTAAGCGTAAACGAAGCCGGTGAGGCCTTTTTGAAAAAGCCTTCAAAATTTGAAATTGCCCTTGACCAACGATTTGAGAAGGTAACAGACGATGACGAGAAAGATGTAGAAGTTGAAAATGTATACGATGAGATATTGTTTAACATGCTCAAGGATTTAACCAAAAAGGTGGGCAAACAACAAAACTTACCTCCATATGTTATTTTCCAAGAGCCTTCTTTGGAAGAGATGGCCAGCAAGTATCCAACTACTATGGATGAGCTTGCAAAAATAAGTGGTGTAAACAAAGGAAAGGCCATGAAATTTGGCAAACCTTACATTGAACTTATTGACAAGTACGTTAAGGAAAATGACATTGAGAAGTTGGAAGAGATGGTAATGAAGTCGGTAGTCAATAAATCTGCCAAAAAAATTGCTATCATCACCAACATTGACAAAAAGATAAGCTTGACGGATATTGCGCGCTCGTTGGGACTTAAATATGATGAACTTTTACAAGAGATGGAAAATATCATCATGTCGGGCACCAAGCTTAATCTAAAAAGTTACGTTAATGATTTGTCGGACGAAGATATGCAGGATGAAGTAATGGATTATTTCAAGAGTAGCGAGCAAGATAACTTAGACGCTGCCGTTAATGAGTTCAGTGAGGAGTTTAGTAAAGAAGATATTCAATTATTCCGTTTGCATTTTATTGCTGAGTATGCATTTTAATTCAGTATTTAATTGCGTTTTTCTATTTTGCACCCCCTAAATTTAAACATTTGTGAGCGAGAATAGTAAGTTATCGAAATTGTCCTTAGCAGGCTTATTAGTAACTCTAGGTATTATTTATGGTGATATTGGCACCTCCCCTTTGTATGTGGTTAAAGCCATTGTCTCGGATAAAGTTATTACTAAAGAGCTTATTTTTGGTGGTTTGTCTTGTATTTTTTGGACACTCACTTTACAAACCACGCTAAAGTATGTAATCATCACGCTAAGGGCAGATAACAATGGTGAAGGGGGCATTTTTTCCCTTTATGCATTAATCAGAAGACGGAGACCACACCTAATTTTTCCGGCAATTGTTGGTGGTTGTGCCCTGCTTGCTGACGGTATTATTACTCCACCCGTTTCTGTCTCATCAGCAGTTGAGGGGTTATTGATATTAAACCCTGACATTAGCACTATACCTATTGTAATAACCATCATTACCGTGTTGTTTTTAATACAGCGTGTTGGCACAAGCATTGTTGGTAAAGCCTTTGGCCCCATAATGATGGTTTGGTTTAGCATGTTGGCCATATTGGGGATTAGTTGGGCGATAAAAATGCCAGAAGTACTTCATTCGTTAAACCCTTATTACGCTTACAATTTATTAGCCAACTACCCGGAAGGCTACTGGCTATTAGGTGCAGTATTCCTTTGCACAACAGGAGCTGAAGCATTGTACAGCGATTTAGGTCATTGTGGCAAGAAAAATATTCGGGTAAGTTGGATTTTTGTAAAGTCAACACTTATACTAAATTATCTAGGGCAAGGCGCCTGGTTACTTCAATTTGAAGGAAAAACCATGCATGAAGTAAATCCATTTTTTGGTTTAATGCCTCAGTGGTTTCTTGTACCAGGCATTATCATTGCTACTGCAGCAGCCATTATTGCCAGCCAAGCTTTGATTAGCGGTTCGTTTACCCTAATTAGTGAAGCACTTAGGCTTAACGTATGGCCGAAAGTACGTGTTAAGTATCCTACTGAAGCCAAGGGGCAACTCTATGTACCAAGTGCAAACTGGATGTTATGGGCAGGTTGTATCGGGGTGGTATTGTATTTTGAAGAATCTGCAAAAATGGAAGCCGCCTATGGTTTGGCCATTACCATTGCCATGTTAATGACCACCATTTTATTGGCCAATTACTTGAGAAAAACCAAAACACCATGGATTTTTGCCGCATTGCTGCTTGTTGTTTATCTTCCTATTGAGCTTTCCTTTTTGCTGGCCAATTTGCGCAAATTCTCTCATGGTGGCTGGGTAACTTTGGTTATCAGCTTTATATTTATCATTATCATGTGGGTTTGGTTTAAAGGGCGCAAAATTAAAAACAGACTTACTGAGTTTGTAAAGTTACGCGATTACATCCCTATTCTTCAGCAGTTAAGCAATGATACTTCTATTCCCAAATATGCTACCCACTTGGTGTATTTAACCAGTGCTGATAGTTTAATGGAAGTGGAAAGTAAGGTGGTGTATAGCATTTTACAAAAACAGCCAAAACGTGCCGATATTTATTGGTTTGTGCACATACATGTAGATGACCAACCCTATACCATGGAGTACAAAGTTGATCACATAGCCAGCCATGATATTATAAAAATTGATTTTAAACTGGGCTTTAGGGTGGAGCAAAAAATTAACTTTTACTTCCGCAAGGTGGTGGAAGAATTGATGAAAAACCACGAAGTAGATGTTACCAGCCGCTATGCCTCTTTAAGTAAGCTGAATATTACGGGCGATTTTAGGTTTGTGGTATTAAAACGTCACCTAAGTTATGAAAATGAGTTAAGTGTTTACGAAGGTTTAATTATGGATGCTTACAGTGTATTGGATGGATTAAGCATTAGCGAGGAAAAGGCATTTGGATTAGACACCAGCTCGGTTACGGTAGAAAAAGTGCCGATGATTATTGCTCCGGTGAAGGAATTTAAGCTAAAAAGGGTTTATAAGTAGCTGGAATTGATTTTGTTGTTTTAAAATAGCTGCTTTTTTTCAAAAAATTTGCACAGATGTAAGTTAGGCTTATCTTTGCAGCCACAAAAATTGTCCGATGGTGTAACTGGCAACACGTCTGATTTTGGTTCAGAAGAGTCTAGGTTCGAGCCCTAGTCGGACAACACAGAAAGATTGGTGTCGGGTTTTTATTAAAAAGCCCGGCATTTTTTTTAAGAGCTAAACACCAAATTAATACTTAGCAGCATGTCGTCACCACGCAATGAGGTAAAATTATTCTCTGGCCGCAATTCCCTATTTGTGGCTGAAAAAATTGCCGAATCCTATGGCAAACCACTGGGAGATATTACCGTTTCCCAATTTAGTGATGGTGAAATCCAACCGAGTATTAATGAAAGCGTGCGTGGATGTGATGTGTTTTTTATCCAATCTACTTTCCCTTCGGCTGATAATTTATTGGAATTGTTGTTGATGATTGATGCAGCCAAACGCGCTTCAGCCCATTATGTTACTGCGGTTATTCCTTACTTTGGCATGGCCCGTCAAGACAGGAAAGACAAGCCCCGTGTAAGCATTGGCAGTAAAGTAGCTGCCGACCTGCTAAAGGCCGTGGGTGTAAGCCGTGTAATGACCATGGACTTGCATGCGCCTCAAATTCAAGGTTTTTTTGAAATTCCGGTTGACCATTTGGACTCATCTGTGATATTTATTCCTTATATTCGCAACCTCAATGAAAAAAACCTGATTTTGGCCTCTCCTGACATGGGTTCATCTAACAGAACAAGAACCTTTGCAAGAGCCTTAAATCTGGATATGGTAATTTGCGATAAAGAGCGCAAACGTGCCAATGAAATTGCATCTATGACGTTGATTGGTGACGTAGCCGGAAAAGATGTGATTTTAATAGATGACATCATTGATACGGGTAATACTTTGGCTAAATCAGCCCAAATGCTTAAAGAAAAAGGAGCATTAAGCGTAAGGGCCATGTGTACCCACCCTGTTTTGTCTGGTTCGGCATACGAAACCTTAGAAAATAGTGTGATTGACGAATTGGTGGTGTGTGATACCATACCATTAAAACGTGAGAGCAGTAAAATAAAAGTATTAAGTGTGGCTGATTTGTTTGCCAATGCCATTAAAAATGTAACGGAATTTGGCAGCATCAGTTCTTTATTTAATACTGCAACGAAATAAAATTCGCATTCAATTAAAATAAACTGTGAAACAAGGGCCTGGCGAATTGACCTGCGTTTTACAAAAAAGAAAACAAAACAAAAAATGAAAACACTTGCCATGTTTGGTTATTTGCGGGACGGAGTGGGTAAATCATCTACCAAAGCACTTCGAAACGAGGGTAAGGTGCCGTGTGTATTGTATGGCTCAAATGAGAATGTAAACTTCTCTATGTACTCTGAAGATTTTAAAAACTTAGTGTACACCCCGAACACTTACAAAGTTCAACTTGACATTGAAGGTAAAATTTACAAAGCTGTATTGAAAGTTGTTCAATACCATCCTGTAAATGATTCTATCCTTCATGCTGATTTTTTAGCCATCAGCGAAGACAGACCTGTTGAGGTGCGTATTCCTATTAAATTAGTAGGTAACTCAGTGGGTGTGCGTGCCGGTGGTAAATTGGTAGTTAAAATGCAAAAATTACGTGTAAAAACGTTACCTGCTAAATTACCTGACTTTATTGAAATTAACATTGATAACTTAGAAATAGGAAAATCAATTAAGGTTGCGGATTTGGTTCAGGCTGATTACACCGTATTGGAATCACCAAACAATCCGATTGTTTCTGTAAACACAACCCGCGCTGCGGTAAGTGCTGCTGAAGAAGCTAAAAAGAAATAAGCTGAAATAAGTATTTATGTAATCCCGCGCCAATAAATTGGCGCGGGATTTTTTTTGCAACATCGTCATTCTATCTACATCAATTAAAGCATTATTATTGCACCATGAAATCCCTCATTATCGGTTTAGGTAATATCGGAAGCGAGTATGACAATACCCGGCACAATATCGGTTTTAGCATTGCTGACGCATTGGTGAGTAAACACCAAGGTAGTTTTGCCACTGAACGTTATGCGGATTACGCAGCCCTTTCTGTTAAAGGAAAATCGTTGCATGTAATTAAACCAAACACCTACATGAACCTGAGCGGAAAAGCTGTGCGCTATTGGATGCAAGAATTGAAACTAGAAGTATCGCAATTGTTCATTTTGGTAGATGATTTGGCCATTGATTTTGGTAAAATACGCATCCGTGCAAATGGCAGCGATGCCGGACATAATGGGCTAAAAAGCATTAATGAGTTGTTGCAAACCCAAAACTATCCGCGCTTGCGTTTTGGTATTGGAAATAATTTTGCCAAGGGCAAGCAAGTAGAATATGTGCTGGGAAAATGGAACAATGAGGAACAGCTCGCATTACCAAAACTCATTACACATTCCGTAGAAGCCATAGAGGCATTTGCCCAAATTGGATTGGAACGTACCATGAATTTTTATAATATTAAATAAGCTATGTACACTTGGACCGAACATCAAAATAAACTGCAAAAAACCTTTAAGTTCAACTCGTTTATGGAGGCCATAAATTGGATGGGTAAGGCCGCAGTGGTTATTGACCAATTGGACCACCACCCCGAATGGACCAATGTTTACAACAAGGTGCATGTTACCTTAACCACGCACGATGCCGGAAATACGGTTACCGAAAAGGACAGAGAATTGGCCCGTTTATTGGATGAGATGGTAAGCTAAAAAGTATCTTTTTTCTTAACCTAATAACTTATTTATAAAAAAATTACGCCTATACATAACGCGTTTACAATAATTTTACTTAATCGAAAACCCCAGTAAAATAAGGACACTTAGCGCATGATCCGAGCAGTACAATAAAATTTTTCTTGCATTTTACTTTTTATTCCCATTCATTCGTATCATCAAATGAACAACAACAGCACACTTATATTTTCACATCGAATGCATGTTATGCGCATGTGTATGTGTTGCTGTATGATGTGTAGCTAACACTTACCCGTTACACTTGTGGCACTCAGGTTCGCCCTTAATAACCTGAACAATCAATTTATCATTATCAAATAAAAAACAGCAGTAGTGAAAACCGTTTTCACACACTTCAACTCCCCTCTTCACAACATTGCCCTTGGCAATGCTTGCGGATGCTGCTGTATGCACATGATGTGCATGTGTTGCTCAACTGAGCGACATGAATACCATTGGGGTAATCTTATGCAGGAAGCATAACTCCCCGCCAAACAATATCCATTTTTAATTTTTTTCAAGCTATACCAAAGCTTAAAAGCGCAATCATGCGCATGGTAATTTTTTAATGAATAAACAACATGAGCAATTATAAATTTGAAACATTACAATTACATGCCGGACAAGAAGTAGATGCCACCACCAAAAGCCGTGCAGTGCCGATTTACCAAACTTCTTCTTTCGTTTTCGACAACACCGCACAAGCCGCCAATTTATTTGGCTTACGCGAGTTTGGCAATATTTATACCCGATTAATGAATCCCACAACTGATGTGTTTGAAAAACGCATTGCCGCATTGGAAGGTGGCGTAGCAGCATTGGCTGTAAGCTCAGGGCAAGCAGCTCAGTTTATTGCTTTAAACAACATCTTGCAAGCAGGAGATAATTTTATTAGTACCTCATTTTTGTATGGCGGAACTTACAACCAGTTTAAGGTTGCATTTAAACGCTTGGGCATTGAAACACGTTTTGCCAATGGTGATGATCCAAGCAGTTTTGAAAAACTGATTGATAAAAACACCAAGGCCTTTTATTTAGAAACCATCGGTAATCCTGGCCTTAACATCCCCGATTTTGAACGAATTATTCAACTGGCCAAACAATATGATATACCGGTTGTGGTAGATAATACATTTGGTGCTGCTGGTTATTTATTTCAACCGATTAAATGGGGTGCCAATGTGGTGGTGGCTTCTGCTACCAAATGGATTGGAGGACATGGTACCAGTTTGGGCGGGATAATTGTTGATGGAGGAAACTACAATTGGGGCAATGGCAAGTTTACCCAATTTACTGAGCCCAGTGAAGGTTATCATGGCTTAAAGTTTTGGGATGTTTTTGGCGAGGGTAACCCGCTTGGTTTGCCAAATATTGCTTTTGCTATTCGGGCAAGGGTTGAGGGTTTGCGCGACTTCGGACCTGCGCTTTCTCCATTTAATTCTTTCTTGTTATTGCAAGGTGTTGAAACCTTATCACTGCGAGTTGAACGTACCGCGCAAAATGCACTTGCACTAGCGCGTTGGTTTGAAAAACAAGATGCCATTGCGGGAGTAAACTACCCTGGATTGGAAAGCAGCAGCTATTACCCACTGGCTACAAAATACCTTACCAATGGTTTTGGTGGTGTATTAAACATTGAAGTAAAAGGTGGTGCAGATGCAGCCAAAGCAGTGATTGATGAGTTAAAACTTGCCAGTTTGTTGGCCAATGTAGGAGATGCCAAAACATTGGTTATCCACCCAGCCAGCACCACGCACGAGCAACTGAATGAGGCAGAACAGCGGGCTACAGGAGTAACACCGGGTTTAATTCGCATATCAGCAGGTATTGAACACTTGGATGATATTATTGCCGATTTTGAACAAGCCCTGCAAAAGGTTACTGCAAATACCGTTACTGCTTAATTCACCCATAACACAATGGTACTTCTTACATATACCCACACACAGCCTTTTTTGCTGGAATCGAAGGAGATATTACCCGGGTTTGAGCTGGGCTACCAAACTTTTGGCCGACTTAATGCAGATAAAAGCAATGTAATTTGGGTATTTCATGCGTTAACTGGAAACACCAATGTGGCCGACTGGTGGGCAGGTATTTTTGGTGCGGGCAAGGCGTTGGATCCTGAGTATTATTTTATTGTTTGTGTAAATATGCCAGGCTCTTGTTACGGCAGTATTGGCCCTTTAAGTATTAATCCTGAAAGCGGAAAACCTTATTATCACAACTTTCCGTTGATTACGCCACGGGATATGGCAGGCATGTACCAACTGTTGTGCAATAAGTTAGGCATTCAAAAAATTGTGTTGGGCATAGGCGGTTCAATGGGTGGCATGCAATTGTTAGAATGGAGCATTTTAAAACCTGGCTTGTTTACCAACCAGGTTTTAATTGCCACCAATGCGCAACACTCGCCATGGGGAATTGCTTTTAACGCAGCACAACGCATGGCCATAGAGGCCGACCAAACCTGGGCCAATAAACAAGAAGATGCAGGAATTAAAGGTATGCAAGCAGCCCGCGCAATTGCCATGCTTTCTTATAGAAACTACCATCCATTTTTACAGAGCCAACATGAAAGCAAC
>RDYC01000051.1 GCA_004293295.1 Bacteroidota bacterium | reverse complement strand
ATATTAATTTCAGCCGTATCATCTTCAGGTGCGTCTATTCTATCCAGCTTTTCCAATAATTTAACCCGGCTTTGGGCTGCGGTAGCCTTACTGGCCTTGGCTTTAAAACGGTTAATAAACTGCTCCTGTTGTTTAATAAATTGTTGCTGGTTATCAAACTGCCTTTGTTGCAAATCCATGCGCTCGCTTTTTGCCTCCAGATAAAAGCTGTAATTACCCGAGTATTCAAAAATTTTCTGCATGCTTACTTCCACAATCTTGTTCACCATTTTATCTAAAAACTCCCTATCGTGCGATACCACAATCACTGTTCCATCATAATCTTGCAGGTAATTTTCCAACCATTGTATGGTAGGTAAATCCAAGTGGTTGGTTGGTTCATCCAACATGAGTAACTTTGGATTTTGAAGCAATAATTTAGCAAGCATAACACGCATGCGCCAACCTCCGGAGAATTTTTTGTATGGCTGCTGCAATTGCGCTGTTGTAAAGCCAAGTCCTTCCAATACCTTCTCGCATTTATGGTGAATATTATACCCATCTAAGGCATCAAACTCCATTTGCAAGTCGCTTAACCTATTGAGTACTTCATCACTATAATCGGTTTCCATCACCTTTAACACCTTCTCTATCTCTATTTCAAGGTCAAGCTGGCGCTGAAAAGCACTCATGGCCACTTGCAGGATGCTATTTTCGGTTTCGAAACTGAGTTGGTCTTGGTTTAAAAAGCCTATTGTTAAATCACGTGGTTTTGATATGGAGCCTTCTGTAAGTTGGTATTCTCCATTAATAACCCGCAGCAAGGTTGACTTGCCTGTTCCATTCATGCCTATCAGGCCAATGCGTTCGTTTGGTTTTATGTGCCAATTGGCGTTACGGTATAAAAATCTGCCGCCAAATTCAAATCCAATATCGGTTAATGCTATCATCTTGTGGCGCAAATATAAACATTCACCAAAGTAATTAAGAAATATTGCTCAGTGTGAGAGAATTTATGGTACTGCACAAAAAAAATGAACGTTTCCTTGCAAAGTAACCGATAATAAAATTATTTTAGGCTTTTAAATAAGATAACAAAAACATGTCGCTATTTCCGGGATCCATTAAATCTAAATTACCCAAAACAGGAACCACCATATTTTCAGTAATGAGTGCCTTGGCTCAGCAACATCAGGCAATTAATCTAGCTCAAGGTTTTCCTGATTTTACTTGTTCTCCCAAGTTGATTGACTTGGTGAGCCATTACATGAAGGCAGGATACAATCAATATGCGCCAATGCCCGGTGTTATGGCACTAAGAGAAAAAATAGCCATTAAAACAGCGCAATTGTATAGTGCCGATTACCACCCTGAAAAAGAAATTACCATCACTCCCGGTGGAACTCACGCTTTGTATGCAGCCATCAGCGCATTTGTGGGTGAAGGTGATGAGGTAATTATTATTGAGCCTTGTTACGATAGTTATTTACCGGCTATACAGCTAAACGGGGGGAGGGCAGTATTTGCCGAGTTAAAATATCCTGATTACAAAGTAGACTGGAATGAGGTAAAAAAATTGGTTACTTACAAAACCAAGATGATTATCATCAACACGCCCCATAACCCAACAGGAACTACATTAAGTTCGCAGGATA
>RDYC01000050.1 GCA_004293295.1 Bacteroidota bacterium | reverse complement strand
CATTTTCAGCTTTAGCCAAATCATTGTCTTGCTGAAGAAGCTTTTTCTCGTATTCTTTTTGCTTCAATTCAAAAGAGGACTGTATTTGTTGCTGTGTTTCTAGGGCTTTTTCATTGTAAATGCTGTCTTTGAGCATCATGAGATCTTGGGCATCTTTGAGAGCACTGGCATAGTCTTTCTTGCGCTCGTGTATTTTTATCCTAATACTCAGGATATTTTCTACTCTGAGTAAAGCTCCCACGGAAAGCACTCTTTGATAGTACTCGTTGCTGGCTTTGAGTGCTTCTTCAAGCTTGTTTGTTTCTAAAAGACACTCCATAGCTCCAAGCGGTGCAGCACCTTCTTTATTGCCCAGTTTCTGGTCGCATTGGTCTGCATTTCTGAAATTTTCAATAGCTAAATCATATTTTTTGAAGCTTTTATAAGCCAAGCCCAAATTGTAATAATTGACTGCCATATCTTGTATGTGATTGACTTTTTTGGCTTCTTGCAAAAGTTCTAGGCTGTTAGCCAGCACTTTATCTACTTTACCTTGCGTAAAATAAACACCTGTTAGATTCTGCTTAACAATTTTTATGCTAGGGTGCTTAGCGTTTACTTTTTCAAAATGCTTTATGGCCAAAAGATTATATTTTTCCACATTATCTAAATCTTTTCTGTTTAAAAAGAAAAGTATATTAGCCAAAGCCATGTAGGCATTTGCCATTTGTAGATGATTGTTTTCTTTTTGAGCAATGCTAAGAGCCGCACTGGCCTTGGTCAAGGCTGTTTCATAGTCAGATTTCACCCAATAAGCTTTGCTTATTGCCAAAAGAGCCATACTCTCCCACATAGGATACTTGCCTTTGAGGGCAATTGTTAAGGCTTCGTTAGCATACGAGAGTGCGCTGTCTGGCTCTTTTTTATATAGGTTGCTGGCCAGTAAAAGCAAGGTTTTAGTGCGTAAAGTGTCTGAAAGCTCCTGTTTAAGCACTTGACGGAGGCTATCTGCTAGGGTTTGTTGTGCCAACAGCTTTGGCGCATCTGCAAAACATAAACAAATTATCAAAACAACAAAAAAGATATACCTCATGCTTTATCAGCGTTTTAGATATTGGTCTGGATTATCGCGCACTTGGTAGCTCAAACTTTCTAAAAAGTATTCGCCTTGTGTTTGCCAAAGAACCACCTCGGCTTCATTAAGCTTAAAAGATATGTTATAGACCTCTGTCGTACCACATTCTACACTCAAAAAAAGATGTCCGCTAGTGTCTTGCTCCAAGATAAAACTTGATTTAGACTCACAAATTGTTTTTTTGACACTCATGTTCTCAAAGTCTTAATTCGTTTTAATATGCGCTTCAAAAAAAATACCATAATTTTAGTCCTTCTGCTTATCTCTCAGTCTTGCAATTTGGCGTGCTCTTCAGGTGTGAGGGTCTTTACTTTTTGGTATTTCCACCAATATTGAAAAGCAATGATAGCCCAAGCACGGTTCTGGTCGTAGTCATTGGAAGACAATATTTGCTTTCGCCAAGTTTGCATCACTTTAAGATCCCAAATGTTTTGTTCTTTGAGTAGCTCGTCGCTGAGTAAATCATTTGTAATCCAGTCTTTTAGCAATGTTTTATAACCTTTCATTAAGGGTACGTCAAAACC
>RDYC01000049.1 GCA_004293295.1 Bacteroidota bacterium | reverse complement strand
ACAATCAAACCATATTCCACCGATAAAAGATTTTAACAAAGACAGGAACGGCACAGCTGAGAATGTTGCGTAGTTAAACCACAAAAAAAGTAGCCTACATAAACTCATGATGCCGAAGGCCAACAGCAAGCGTTTTACTAATGCATACAAGTGGGGAAATTGAGCAATCACAGCCGCAAATATAATGTTTGAAAAATAAGCATTGTAATTTAAAACCCTTTTGTATAATTGCCACGCAGATGAATATTCAACAAAATATTTCACTTAAGGCTTACAATACATTTGGTATTGATGTAAAAGCCAAGGAGTTTGTGGTAATAAACAGCATGGATGAGCTGTGTATTTTATGCGCAGCATTTAATCTAACCGATAGAAAGATATTGGTTTTAGGCGGAGGCAGCAACTTGTTGCTGACTAAAGATTTTGATGGAATGGTTATCAAAATGAGCTTAAAAGGTATTGAAATGGTTGGGGAGAATGATGACTATGTTTGGGTGAAATGCATGGCGGGTGAAGTATGGCATGATTTTGTGATGTACAGCATTGCCAATAACCTTGGCGGTTTAGAGAACCTCAGTTTAATTCCTGGATGCGTAGGCGCTGCACCTATGCAAAACATTGGAGCCTACGGTGTTGAAATAAAAGACACGTTTGATTCACTAGAAGCAGTTGAAATAGCAACCGGTGAAGTGGTTAGTTTCAATAACAAAGATTGCAACTTTGGGTACAGAGAAAGTATATTTAAACAAGAAGCCAAAGGGCGTTACATTATAGCTTCAGTAACATTTAGGCTTAGCAAAAAGCCTGTTTTTAATGTGAGTTATGGAGCAATACAACAAACCTTAGCCAAAAATGGCATTACAACACCAACAGTAAAAGCCGTTAGCGATGCCGTAATTAGCATACGCAAAAGCAAACTACCCGATCCTGCTGTATTGGGTAATGCCGGAAGCTTTTTTAAAAACCCTGAAATCCCTCAGGCCGATTTTAATCAACTAAAATCGCTTTACCCCGATATTGTTGGTTATCCGGCAAGTAATGGATGTATAAAGATAGCAGCAGGATGGCTAATTGAGCAATGTGGCTGGAAGGGGAAAGTTGTTGGAAATACCGGCTCTCATAAAGATCAAGCATTGGTGTTGGTGAATTACGGAGGAGCAACAGGAAATGAAATATGGCAGTTAGCCCTTGATATTAAAAACAGCGTAATGGATAAATTTGGCATTACCATTAATCCCGAAGTGAATATTGTTTAATATTCATTTGTTACAAATCATCAGCAATACCCTCAAATTCTTATATTCGCATCTTTATGCGAAAACGAAAATTTACACCTTATACTATTGAGCAGTTAGAAATAACAAATGCCGGTAGCGAAGGCAAAAGCATTGCCCGATTTAATGATAAGGTGATTATGGTGGATTATGCTGTTCCCGGTGATGTAGTGGATGTTAAAGTAAATAGCACCAAAAAATCATTCAGTTTTGCTACCATACAAAAAGTAGTAAAGCCCAGTGCTGATAGGGTTGAAACATTTTGTAGCCATGTTGGATTATGCGGAGGCTGCAAATGGCAACAGATGAGTTATGAGGCACAACTGCGTTATAAGCAACAGCAGGTACAGGATGCGTTTGAACGTATTGGTA
>RDYC01000220.1:2283-14669 GCA_004293295.1 Bacteroidota bacterium | reverse complement strand
CACCTAATGGCAAGGCTATTGATATTCCTTTTAAGCAGGACATGAGCAAGGAGCAATATCCTCCGGGATTTATTAGCAAACGCATTGATTTTGATAACGAGTTATACAAACGGTTAGATAGGAATTATGCAAACATTATCGAGGGTGCCGAAGTAACCGAAATTAACCGCACTGGAAAATCGTTTAGCATCTCCTACACACAGCAGAACGAAACTAGTACATTAGAAAATGTGGCACTGGTAGTGGGTGCCGAAGGAGACAGAAGTATAGTAGCCAAAAAACTGGCCCATATAACAAAAGAAAACAACCACTATTGTGCCGGAATACGTGCTTATTATAGTGGAGTAGAGGGTATGCACCCACAACATTTTATTGAGCTGCATTTTTTACCCGAAATGTTACCGGGTTATTTTTGGATTTTTCCATTGCCTAATGGTATGGCCAATATTGGAGCAGGCATGTTAAGCAGCGAAGTAAGCAAGCGTAAGGTAAACCTTAAAGCAGATATGCTCAAGGCCATAGAGAACAACCCCAACATTAGAGAGCGATTTAAAAATGCCAAGTTGGAAGGCAAAATACAAGGGTGGGGTTTGCCTTTAGGCAGCAAAAAACGTCCAGTGAGTGGAGAAGGTTTTATGTTGGTGGGCGATGCCGGTTCGTTAATTGACCCCTTTACCGGAGAGGGCATTGGCAATGCGTTGTACAGTGGTATGATGGCTGCTGATTATATTGTAGAAGCCATTAAACAAAACCGTTTTGATGCCGAGTTTTTAAAACAATATGATGTGGCATTTTACAACCGCCAATGGGATGAGTTAAAATTAAGCCACACCATGCAAA
The DNA here is from genome assembly GCA_004293295.1 of Bacteroidota bacterium. Taxonomy (GTDB): domain Bacteria; phylum Bacteroidota; class Bacteroidia; order UKL13-3; family UKL13-3; genus UBA6183. The sequence goes on along the minus strand of RDYC01000220.1, from coordinate 13,829 downwards.
AGCTGTGTAAGTACCCATGGCTGTTTAATTTTGTGGTAAACAAAGCCCACAAAAACAAGGCCCTGCGCGAAACCATCAGTTGCATGTTTGAGGATTTAGACCTGCGTGCAAAACTGAGAAACCCGTTGTTTTATTTTAAGCTGTTGTTGAATGATTAAAAGCAATATCCTGCAACCTAAAGCCAAAACCTAGTACTCCCCTTTTTGTAAAAACCGAGTATTCACCCCATGAAAAAAGGGTGTTTTCCCTATTGTTTGGGTAAAAGTGTTGGGGTATGTTTGAAGAATAGGTATACCTAAACCCTTGCTGTCGCGGACCTGTGGTCCGTGACATACACCAATGATCATCTACAACCATTACCCCTTGCGGGATGTGGGTGAGCAAGGGTATTTTGCCATTTATTTTATTTAATATTGTCCCAAACAAAACCACTAATCAATAACACTTGAAAGTCATTGTTTCAATTGTTACAAACACCCCTAAAAACAGTATGATTAAAAAATTATTCATAGTTGCCTTACTTTTTGTTGGCACAATGGCCTTTGCCCAGCCTGGCAGTAACGACTCTACTTTCAACACCCTTGATGATGGAATCCTTGGCGATGTTACGTGGTTTTTTAATTCCGTTCAGTCAACCTCCATTCAGGCGGATGGGAAAATAATTCTAGGGGGAAATTTCTATTCTCTTAATGGTATAACCGGAATAAACCGCATTGCTCGCTTAAATGCCGATGGTACACGAGATGCCAGCTTTAAGCCAGGTACAGGTTTTAATGGCACTGTTCGGTCAACCTCTATTCAGGCGGATGGAAAAATTGTGGTGGGAGGAGAGTTCACTTCTTTTAATGGCAAAACGGGAATAAACCGCATTGTCCGCTTACATGCCGATGGTACTAGAGATACCACCTTTAATACAGGTATGGGGTCTAATGGTGATGTTTTTTCAACCTTCATTCAGTCGGATGGAAAAATCATTGTGGGGGGAGATTTCACTTCTTTTAATGGCAAAACGGGAATAAACCGCATTGTTCGTTTAAATACCAATGGATCGCTAGACACCACCTTTAATACAGGTACAGGGCTTGATCGTGTTGTTTTGTCAACTACCATTCAGGCGGATGGGAAAATCATTGCGGGCGGTGATTTCACCTCCTTTAATGGTACAACTAGAATAAACCGCATTGTTCGCTTAAATACAAATGGATCGCTTGATGCCACGTTTAACTCAGGTACTGGGTTTAATAATTTTGTTCGGTCAACCGTCATCCAGTCAGATGGAAAAATTATTATTGGGGGAGATTTCAGTTCTTATAATGACACAACAAACATAAATGACATTGTTCGCTTAAATGCCGATGGTACTCGAGACACTACCTTTAACACCTTTACAGGGTTTGGTGGTGGTGTTTTTTCAACCACCATTCAAGCGGATGGAAAAATTATTGTTGGGGGAAATTTCAGTTCTTATAATGGCACTGATGGAATAATTGATATTGCTCGCTTAAATTCTGATGGTACGCGAGACACTACCTTTAATACAGGCACAAGTACAAGTACATGGTCTGGTTATGTTGTGTATTCAACCACCATTCAGGCGGATGGGAAAATTGTTGTTGGGGGAAAATTCACTTCTTATAATGGCACAAAAGAAATAAACAACATTGTTCGCCTAAACACCAATGGTATGCGAGATATCACCTTTAAAACAAGTACAGGGTTTAATGATTTTATTTTCTCAACAGTCATTCAATCGGATGGAAAAATTATTGTGGGGGGAGAGTTCACTTCTTATAATGGCACCACTGGAATAAACCGCCTTGTTCGCTTAAATGCCAACGGTACGCAAGATACCACTTTTAAGACGGGTGCAGGGTTTAATGATTTTATTTACTCAACAGTCATTCAATCGGATGGAAAAATTATTGTGGGAGGGTATTTCACCTCTTATAATGGCACGACTGGAATAAACCGCATTGTTCGCTTAAATGCCAATGGATCAAGAGATATCACCTTTAATACAGGAACTGGGTTTAATCATATTGTTCGATCAACCGCCATTCAGGCGGATGGAAAAATCATTGTAGGGGGTAGTTTCAATTCTTTTAATGGCATAAGTGGAATAGGCAACATTGTTCGCTTAAATGCCGATGGTACGCTAGATACCACCTTTTATACAGGAACTGGGTTTAATAATATTGTTTCTTCAACCTCCATTCAGGCAGATGGAAAAATCATTGTAGGAGGGGATTTTACTTCTTTTAATGGCATAAGTGGAATAAACCGCATTGTTCGCTTAAATGCCGATGGTACGCTAGATAACAACTTTAATACTGGCCTAGGGTTTGATGGTAGTGTTCATTCAATATCCATTCTGGCAGATGGAAAAATTATTGTGGGGGGGAAGTTTACTTCTCTTAATGGCACAAATGGCATAAATCGTATTGTTCGTTTAAATGCCGATGGTACGCGAGATATGACCTTTAACATAGGCACAGGGTTTAATGTTGATGTTAATTCAATATCCATTCAGTTGGACGGAAAAATCATTGTGGGAGGAGTTTTCAATGCTTATAATGGCACCACTGGGATAAGCCGCATTGTTCGTTTAAATGCCAATGGTATCCTAGATATCACTTTTAATACAGGTACTGGGTTTAATGGTCCTGTTAATTCAATATCCATTCAGTCGGATGGCAAAATCATCGTGGGAGGGCAATTCACCTCTTTTAATAGCAATGGGAAAAACAGATTGACAAGGTTATTAGGTGGTTGTATTCCTACCCCTAGCTCACAAAACGTAACAGCTTGCAATACTTACAAGTGGTTGGCCAATGGCGTCACCTATACAAGCAGCGGAACTTATACGGCTAAACTATGTGATTCAATAGTTACGTTGAATTTAACAATTACCTCCGCTTTAACAACAAGCGTAAATGGGGTAACCATTACAGCTAATGAAACAGGTGCCACTTACCAGTGGATAGATTGCAATAATGCAAATGCCCCAATTACAGGCGAAACCAACCAATCATTTACCGCGACAGCAAATGGCAACTATGCGGTTATTGTTACAAAAAATACTTGTAGCGATACCAGTGCTTGTGTAGCTATTACAAAGGTTGGTGGAAATAAAATTGAAGCACTTCATTCAAACTTCCAAGTATTCCCAAATCCAAACAATGGAACATTTTCACTTCAAACCAATTACTCAGCACTAGGAACCGTTTCCATAACAAACGCATTAGGCGAACTGGTTTTTTCTGAAATAATAAAAGCCCCAAAAGCTGAAATTAACCTTTCAGCATTTGGCAGTGGTGTTTATTTTGTTGAGGTAACAACCAATGGTTTTATTAGCCGACAAAAAATAGTAATTAGTAAATAGCCTTACCAAAACCTGTACTAAAAGAAGCCCGCAAAATGCGGGCTTCTTTTTTAGAACCAGTAATACATACCCTGATAGAAGGCAATAATTTTCGCATATCCATGTGCCATAAACCCTTGCTGTCGCGGACCTGTGGTCCGTGACATACACCAATGATATACAGCCAGCCCCTTGCGGGATACCCGTGAGCGAGATAAATTAAATAACAACACATCGGTTAATTTGCACACGCATTCGGAAATGCGCGTGGACTGGAAAAAAAGAGTATTTACCCCATGAAAAAAGGGTGTTTTCCCTATTGGTTATAAAAGTATGTTAGGGTATGTTTGAAGAATAGGTATACCTAAACGCATGATAAGTGCGCATAAGCAAGATAACACCACCACCATGGCCGCTTTACCCAAATACTTAAAACTTATAAATGCCGAAAAACGAAACAAAACAGGCCGACTAAATTTAGGCAATTGCGGCCTAGCCGATTGGCCAGTAGAATTGTTTGAACTCACTTGGTTAACCCATTTGGTAATGAGCAATAATTATCATTGGAATGAAATAGAGCAACAATATAAATATAAGCATAAATATAAATATAATAAGGAAAGCACACCCAATATATTAAGCAATGTATCACCGTTTATAAAGCTATTAAAGCAACTTAAGGTTTTATTATTAGATGGAACTTCTGAAAATAAATGGCAAATAACCCAAATAGAAAACCTTGATAATCTTACATCTTTACAAACGCTTAACTTATCTTATAATAAAATAATAAAAATAGAGAACGTAGCCACTCTTATTGCTCTACAAACGCTTAACTTATCTTGTAATCAAATAAGCAGAATAGAAAACCTAGGAAACCTAAAATCTATACAAAAGCTTGGCTTAAGTCAGAATCAAATACGTAAAATAGAAAACTTAGACAGCCTGACATCATTACAAACGCTTTATTTATCTAATAATCAAATAACCCAAATAAAAAATCTGGAAACCCTAACATCATTACAAACACTTTATTTATCTAATAATCAAATAACCCAAATAGAAAATCTAGAAGCCCTTGCCGCTTTACGAACTCTTAACTTATCTAGTAATCAAATAAGCAGAATAGAAAACCTAGACAGCCTTACGGCTTTAGCAAGGCTTCACTTAAGTCATAATGAAATAACGCAAATAGAAAACGTAGACGCCCTTACTGCATTAGAAACGCTTACCTTATCTGGTAATCAAATAAGCAGAATAGAAAACCTAGGTACTCTTGCCCTTTTACAATGGCTTGACTTAAGTTATAATCAAATAGTGCAAATAGAAAACCTAGAAGCCCTTACTGCTTTGCAATCGCTTCACTTAAGTGTAAATCAAATAACGCAAATAGAAAATCTGGAAACCCTTACTGCATTAGAAACGCTTAGTTTAGGTCATAATAAAATAACACAAATAGAAAACTTAGATAGACTTGCCGTTTTAAAGGACCTATACTTACATGATAATCAAATAAGTCAAATAGAAAATCTAGCTACTCTAACTAGCTTACAATTAATTGATTTAAATGGTAATCAAATTGCTGAAATAAAAGACTTGGATACATTGGTTCAATTTGAAAATTTGGAATACGTTGAATTAAAGAACAATCCAATTGCAAATGTTCCTTTAGATACCATTGATGCAGGTTGGCAAGCCATAAAGAAATATTGGATAAATAAAAATGCGTTAGTCGAATTCAAGCATTTAAAATGTTTGTTACTAGGGAATACCAATGTGGGTAAATCATGGTTATTACACTATTTGGATACTAATGAACTACCAATTGATATTGATTCTACGCATGGAATTAGATATCAACAACTCCAGCATTTAATTAAAGGCACCACCGTTCATTGTTGGGATTTTGGCGGGCAAGAGTATTTTCATGCCACCCATAAGTTGTTTTTTAGTCCCAACGCCATCAATATTTTGTTGTGGAGTAAAATAAATGAGCAAAGGAATGCAGAAAACCCACAAGCCTGTTTTGAGCTCAACTATTGGTTACGTTGTGTAGAACAGTTAAGCCAAGATGATAAGCCACTAAGCAATGAAGTATTAGTTTGCGAAAATAAAATTGATATCAACAATTATGCAGCCACCTTGCTTAATCAACAGGAATACCAACATCAATTTCAAAACTTAAACCTACATTTTGCCAGTTTTAGCTTGCAACAACAGAAAAGACTTAAGGGTTTTAAAGAGTTATTAATTGAACGCGGCCAAACCTTAATACAAAAGCGACCTAGTGATTATGTTGCCTATTACGAGCAATTGCAAAAACAAAGTAAAGCTTGTGTAAACCTTACGGCTATTGCAGCTAAAGATGATGAAAATTTTATACCCGCTTTAAAAGTGTTTCACAACATGGGTATATTGTTGTATTTCCATACCATATTGCCCCATAAAGTATTTGTTCAGCCGCAAGAGTTATTAGACCTTTTGTATAAAAATATTTTAAGCAATAATCAACAGTACCAAATTAGAAAAGCAGCTATCGAAAAAAGTATCGAAAATAACACGCTCAACCTACAAATTGAGGAAGTAATTGCGTTGTTAAAACACTTCGACTTGGTATTTCAGATTCATGAAAACTCAGAAACTTATTTTATTCCTCAGTATTTAAACGAGCCATCCGCTTTTATTGATTTCTTTAAAAAACATCAGTTTGCACAACCCAATATTATTATTAAAAGCGACAACTATTTAATGAATTTGGTGATGCTAAAACTGTTTAGTAAGTACGGGAAATCGGTTAAACGAAACCCAAATAGTACACAACAAGAATATTTGTTTTGGAAAGACGGTATGGTGATAGAAGAAAGCGAACGAGTGTTGATGATTAAATTTAACAGAGAGGAACAAGCCATTTATTTATACCCCGACCACCATCACAACAATTTGCAACTGCAAAAACAAATTGTAAGTTTTATAGCCAAAATACCTGAGCAAGAGAGTTTGATAGAAAAGGAGAAAAAACAAGAAGAAGTTGTAAGAGAATTTAGAACCGTAAATTGGGATACCAACTATTTTGCAATTTGGGTAAGTATAGATGGAAAGTTTTATGCCAATTATAGTAATTTATCAAAAGCCATTGGCGAAGGCATGTTTCAGGTAAAAGTGCAAACATTTGATGGTGCCGATAAAATACAACACAAAATTGTTTCGGTTTTTGATTACAACAAGTATTTACCAACCAATAAACAAGGCAAGATGAAAAAGATTTTTATATCTTATTCAAAAGATGATTTAAAGTTAGTAAACAAATTTATTGAGCATTTAAGTGCATTAAAACAAGATGGCAAAGTGGCCACTTGGTACTGCACAGAATTAAAGGCGGGCAGCGATTGGAATGAAGAAATACAAGAACAACTTGATCAAAGCGATATGGTTTGTTTTATGATAAGCCCCAACTTTATGAAAACTCCATACATACAAGAATATGAGGTTGCCAAGGCTTTTAAACGGAAGGAAAACGATAAAGACTTTAAAATAGTACCTATCATACTCGACTTTTGCAGGTGGACAACAGAAAAAAACAATTTGGGCACTTATACGGCCTTACCCTATATAGGAAAGCCTGTGCTGGATTTTAATAACCAGAATATGGCTTGGTACATTATTGAAGAGTCTTTGAGGCTAATGATAGATCATAATGATGTGCCTTATAAAGTTGATGAAAATGGAGAAATTGTTTACACTGAAAATGCGAAATTTCCCAAAGATGTATTGAGAATTTTTGAAAGAATTATAGAAGGAAAGGTGGACAAGAATAGTAGTAATCAATAAACCAACATATTCTTATGCAACCCGTTAAAGCGCATCTCAGAAGCAGGGCAAATCTTACAATGTTTATTAAATTACGCTCTTTTATCTCTTGTTTATGTAGTATTATTCTACACCATATCTCTACCAATTGTTATAAACCCTTCATGGCATTTAGCATGTCCATTTCTTTGCCCGTTGGGTACAAACTTGGAAACAACACTGGTGAAGCTGAAATGGGGTAGCATGCTTGGTATGGCGAAAGATGGTTGGTAACATCAACACGCAATAAGCCCAATTTAATTAATGAATGCGCCATGGCCTTGGCTGTTTTGTCGGATTTTCCGGTAATGCGCTCAACTTCTCCACGTGCAATTTCACCTTTTAAAAATACGGCCTCTAAAATGTAACGTGTTTCGTGTTTTAATAAGCCTTTGGCCACCATTAAATCCACATAATTATCAATGCGGTTCAGCATGGTATCAATGCCCAACATTTTTTTCATGTAGGTAACTTGGTCAATAGCCGTCATCAGGTAAAACCTACAAAACTCAGTTAACATACTGTTTGATAGATTCCCTCGTCCATCATAATTATTAAACCGCACCAAGTCGGCATTGGCTAAGTTTGCCTTATAGTCTTTTTCATTACGAGCCAAACCTCTTGTCATTGACCACAATCCTGCTGTGTTCAATCCTTCATGCCTAAAGCAAGCATCAGAAAGTAACCTCACCACACGCCCGTTTCCATCAACAAACGGATGAATCCATGCCATACGATGATGTGCTGCAGCCATGGCAATTACCCGCCTAATTTTCGATCTATTGGTTGCATCAGATGGGTTGTAGTAGGTTTCAAATCGGTTTAAAAAAGCACTTAAATGTTTCCAATCAGGTGCAACATGTTTGCCCACTTTAACAAAACAGGTTCTTATTTCTCCCGGTATCACGTCCGTTTCATCACCCTCCAGGTTTTTTACTTTTCGGAAGTATTCGGGTAACTCATCATAAAAAGATTGGTGAATCCACTTTAAAAAATCGGTAGAATAAGGATTAAACTCAACAGTTAAGCATTTACTAAAAATACGTTCACTTACTTTGATGTGCGCCAATGCTTCTAACTGTAGCGCACGATTTTTTTTATCGTTGGCAAAATCTTTATGCAGTGCCTTTTCAATATCAATAGGATGGGTATCATGCCCTTCAATAAGGTTAGAGTAATAACTATTCATGGGGCGCAAAAAATCAGCAATGGCATGTGCTGTTAACGGATGCAAGCTGGCTGCTAATCCATTAGATTCCGCTATTAATGTCATGGCTAAACTTTCCAACTCGGGACTATGCTCCGGGTAAAGCGGTTCCATGGTGGTGGGATCCCTATAAACGCCTTCTTTTATACTCATTTTTCCGATACCTATTCCGATACAATTTTAGGCAATTTTTCCGATATATCTAAATGAACATAATATACTTATTTATAAGTAGTTAATTTTGCTTCAATTTAAATAATTCCGATACCTATTCCGATAGATTTTTATCCAAAATTCCGACACCTAAAGCGGCCTTTTCGCAGATAACATGTTGCGGCACTCGAACATATTAAAACCGAGGGCTGAGGCACTCGAAACCCGATTATTTACGCCAATGCCTCGGCCAATAAAACAAGGTATTCCGCGCGGGTAATTTCAATGGCCCCTAAACTTTTTAAATGGTCGGTAATGTATTGGGTGTCCAGCAACAAAAAATTATTTTCATTAAGCCACTCCACCAAACAATACAAGGCCACCTTGCTGGCATCACGCTCTAAGCTGTACATGCTTTCGCCAAAAAAAGCCCTGCCCATGGCAATGCCATAAAGGCCGCCCACCAATTCGTTCTGCTTGTTCCACACCTCAAAACTAAACCCATAGCCCATTTGCTGCAGTTGGCAGTATACGTCAATAATTTCTTCGCTTATCCACGTTTCGTTGCGGTTGGCACAGCCCCGCATCACGGCTTCAAAATCGGTATTTAGGGTTACCTTAAACTTACCGCTTTTAAGCGTTTGGTTCAACGATTTGCTTACCTTAAATGCATCAAGCGGTATAATGCCCCTAAACTCAGGTTCCACCCAAAAAATTTCATTGTTTTCCTCCTGATTAGCCATAGGAAAAACGCCTTGAGAGTAGCCATACAACACCATATCAGGTGTAATCTGTTCCATCAAATATCTAAAATGTTTTTATTGGAAGAAGCATTGTTCATAGCCATTTCCAGGTCAATATAATGTTGTTTGATGGCATGCATCACCTTGCCCTCATCTTCATGTTTTTTTAACTCGCCATAACTCTCCAGCTTACTAATAATGTAACCTAAGGTTAGGTAACTGGTATCAACCGCAGGCACGTAGCAGTACTCTTTGCTTTTTTCATGCTCAATGGTTTGTGCCACCAAGTCAGCCTTTTGTAACTGGTTTAACAATTGTTTACACAAACTAACCGGGATGCCCATTTTGCCGGCAATTTGCATGGCATCAGGCGGAGCAGCCGCAGCTTTAAATTGTTTGGCCACATGGTAAATAATACACAGCGAATACAACATGCGCATCTTGTGGCTTATTTTTCCCGTTTGCTGCTCCGCTTCAAATACCTCAATGTTTTGCACACTGTATGATATTTCAGCCCCAATCAATACAATCATCCAGCCAAATTGCAGCCAGGTAATAAACAAAGGAATGGAAGCAAAACTGCCATAAATGGTGTTATACCTCGATACCCCAACTTGAAACGCAATGTACCCCCATTGAAACAACTGAAAAACAATGCCCGCAATAACAGCAGCGGTAAAAGCGGCCTTAGGCCTAACCCGCGTATTAGGCAATACTTGGTACACAAAAAAGAACAACAAAATGGTGGTGATAAATGGCAACGTTTTTAGGGAAATTACCACCAAATGAATCACGCTATCGTTGAACAAACTTAGCTTGGTAAGCAAATTGGGTATTTGTGTACTGATGTAAATATTTGAAGCCCCGGAAATGATAATAAACAAGGGTGCAATGAGCATGATGGACAAGTAATCGGTGAACTTTCTCACCCAAGTTCGGGGCTTTTGCACATACCAAATAGAATTAAATGCATTTTCTATATTTCCCAGCACTTGCAGCACTGTCCATAACAGCAACCCAAAGCCAAAACCTGCAATTACCCCCCCTTTGGTACTGGCCAGCATGTTGTGTGCATAGGTGAGTACATTCTCCAAAATAACGGGCTGCGAACCTAAAGCACTTTTCAATTCATTGTCCAAATAAGCCTCTAGCCCGAAGCCCTTGGCAATGCCAAAAACCAATGCCAAAACGGGCACAATAGAAAGCAAGGAGTATAACGTAAGTGCGGTGGCTCGCAGCGACAAATCCTTACGCACGAAATCTTTTACGGCAAGTATGCTAATGCGCAATATTTTTATGCCCCCCCTTTGCCAGGCAGGGAAGCGACTTAGTTTTACGTGCCAAATGCTGTAGGTAAAAAACCGATGTAATGTTGTTATTTGCTTTTTAACCATGATGTAAAAATAGGAAAACCATGATTATTCAAGGTGTTTTGTACCTAATTTAGATAAAATTAAACCAAAAATGTGGCCAAATCGTTAAATTCTGTTGTATATTTAGGCCAAGAATGACTCAACACATTTACCAATATAAAAACTCTACCATATCTTATTATCGCTTTGGTTCTGGTAAGGAGCTTATGGTTACCTTTCATGGCTACAACCAAACGGGTGCAGAGTATGCTTATTTTGAAGAGGTGCTGGGCAAACGGTTTACCGTTATTGCCATTGATTTTTTTTGGCATGGAGCTAGTACCTGGCAAGAACAGCATGATTTTAAGGACAGCGATATGAAGGATATTGTTTCTGGAATTGCTCATCAAGAGCGCCTTACCCAGTACCGATTTTCAGTATGTTCTTTTAGCATGGGGGCCAGGCTTGCAAGGGCATTGGTGAGAAACTTTGCTTCACGTATTGATTATTTTGTGTTGCTTTCGCCCCCTACCTTCGCCTTCAACACCTTTTTAAATTTTACCACCAACAACCCTTTGGGGCTTGCTGTTTTTAGGCATTTTGTAAAAACACCGGGCTCCTTACAACGTTGGGTTGAACGATTAAAGAAGTGGGGTATTTTAAACAGAAGCGTGTATATTTTTACCAGTAAATTTGTGGGTAAGCAAGAACGTATTGAGAAGGTGTTTAAAACATGGTATGCGCAACGTAAACTGCAAACCAATTTTAAAACATTTGCACAGTTGCTGAACCAACACAACATTAGGGTGGTGCTTATTGTAGGCGAAAAGGACCACATTACGCCACCTGCCAAAATGATTAACTACATTAAAAAATTAAGCAGG
>RDYC01000220.1:0-2276 GCA_004293295.1 Bacteroidota bacterium | reverse complement strand
ATGAACTTGCCACCTCGGAAACCAAAGCAGTGTTTAAGCAACTGTTTGATGAGACATTACATAAATAAACTTGAATATACAGTATCATGACACAACAAACCAGCAGCATGCAATACGAAACCATTTTGTTTGAAGTAAATAATGGCATTGCCACCCTAACCTTAAACAGGCCGGACGTGTTTAATGCATTTAATGAGCAACAAAGTTTTGATGTGATTGACGCCCTAAAGAAAACCGAGCGCGATAAAAGTATACGGGTATTGATATTAACCGGAGCGGGTAAGGCTTTTTGTAGTGGGCAGGATTTAAAATCCATTGCCGGAGCAAAAAACCGCTCATTAAGCGAGAGTTTATACAAGCGATACAACCCCATGATTAAGGCTATGCGCAGCCTTCCGGTGCCGATTATTTGCAAGCTAAACGGAGTAGCTGCCGGAGCTGGATGCAGTATGGCGTTAGCCAGTGATATGATTGTAGCCAGCGAAAATGCCAGCTTAATTGAGGTTTTTGTAAATGTTGGGTTGGTGTTGGACTCTGGCTCAAGTTATTTTTTACCCCGACTGGTTGGTTCAGCAAAAGCATTTGAATTGGCCACCATGGGAACAAAAGTAACAGCCGCACAAGCTTTGGAGTGGGGTATGGTTAACCGTGTGGTAGCTCCTGAAGCACTGGATGAAGAAACCCTGAAAATAGCCAACTACTATGCTCAGGCACCAACAAAAGCCATTGCACTAATTAAAAAGATGTTAAATAAATCATTCCACAGCGATTTGGATACGATGCTGCAATATGAAGCCTATTGTCAGGAAATTGCCGGACGCAGTGCTGACTATAAGGAGGGGGTGTCCGCTTTTAATGAAAAGCGGAAGCCAGCATTTACAGGAAACTGAAAAAAGCATATTGCCTTTTAGCTAAAACTCACTATCTTGTAAATCAATAAACTTGCAAGGTTATGAGCTTCTCCATCAACAAAATTTTAGTTCCGGTTGACGCTTCAAATTGCTCAACCGTTGCCCTTAAAGCCGCTATCTCATTAGCCAAGGCGTATCAGGCATCGTTGTATGTGCATCATGTTATTGAAAACGCAGACGTTGCAGAAAAGGTCAAGCAAGAGTCAAAGCATTTACTTGGTGATTCTGCCTACCAATATACCGAAGGCAAAGGAAATGTGTATAAGGAAATTGTGGCTAAAGCCTTGGATATTTCAGCCTCACTGATTGTGATGGGTACTCATGGAAGCACAGGCTTTCAGGAGTTTTGGCTGGGGAGTAATACCAACAAGGTGGTTAATTCCTCAAAATGTCCGGTGCTAACCATACGTGATGGTGTAAACCGCACCGACTTTAAAAAAATAATTATGCCCATGGATACTTCTTTTGAATCAAGGCAAAAAGTTCCTGTGGTGGTTAGCTTGGCATCAAAACTTAAAGCCTCGGTGCATATTTTAGCGGTTTCAACCAGTAAAGATAAAGAGGCGGAGTTTACTACCGGTAATTATTCCCGTCAGGCTAAAGATAGCATCCTAGATCATGGCATTGTGTGCACGGACGAAAAACGATTGGGAGGCAATATCACCAATACCACCATTGCCTATGCGCAAGAAACCGATGCAGATTTAATTGTAATCATGACAGAGCAAGAGCCCCAGATTGGGTCGTTTTTTCTGGGTAAGTTTGCTCAGCAAATGGTAAATAATTCCCCGGTTCCGGTGCTGGTGGTACCAACCCGTGATGATTTAATTAAAACAGACGCTCGACTGTAATAAACTATTTTTTGCTCCTTTAAACCAAAATTGTACTTTTACCGTTTGTTTAAGAAATATGGCACAACCTTAAACTTTTGTTTAATTGTGCTGTTAATAGTTTTATGATGGAAATAATACCAGGTAAGTACCTAGAACCCATAAATTTCCCTGCTGATTTACGTCAGGTTAAAGAAGAGGATTTGGTAAAGGTTTGCGCAGATTTGAGGCAATACATCATTGACACCGTTTCTGTTTATGGCGGACACTTTGGTGCCAGTTTGGGTGTTGTGGAGCTTACTGTAGCCCTACATTATGTGTTTAATACCCCTTACGATCAATTGGTTTGGGATGTAGGCCACCAAGCTTACGGGCATAAAATTTTAACCGGCCGCAGAAAGCAGTTCCACACCAACCGCATTTACAAAGGCCTAAGTGGTTTTCCCAAAAGAAGCGAAAGCGAATACGATACGTTTGGTGTGGGCCATTCGTCAACTTCAATTTCAGCAGCCTTGGGTATGGCAGTAGCCAGCCG
>RDYC01000219.1 GCA_004293295.1 Bacteroidota bacterium | reverse complement strand
TGAGCCCATTGGTAGCCGGATTAATTCATGATTGGCAGGAAATGAATTTAGTGTATTTTTGCAGTGTTGTTGGTTTACTGGTAACTTATACCCACCGAGCTAATATTAAAAGGCTTATAGAGGGTAATGAGAACAAGTTTAGCTTAAACAAAAAACCAACACAAGTAAATTATAAAGCATGAAAGAAGACTTTATTGAAGAAGAACTTGCAGAAGTAATAGACGAGGTTACGGATAGGCAAAAGTTATTGCTTTACAACGATGACGTGAATACTTTTGATCATGTTATTGATTGTTTAGTAAGAATTTGCCGACATGACGAGCTGCAAGCAGAACAGTGCGCATTGATTGTGCACACCAAAGGCAAAGCAACAGTAAAAACCGGTGCTCGTGCTGATTTAATCGCAATGTGTCAAGCATTGTTGGACGAGGGCTTAAGTGCCACAATTGAATAATACAAAAAGCAAAAATCAATGTTAAATAAATTAGTAAACAATGCAGAAGAGGCCATATCAGATATTCATGATAATGCCACAATTATGTTAGGAAGATTTCGACTTTGCGGAATACCGCAGAACACCATCACTGCTTTAGTAAAAAAAGGGGTAAAAAACCTTACTTGTATAAGCAATAATGCTGGAGTAGATGATTTTGGTATCGGCCTCATGCTAAAAACAAGGCAAGTGAAAAAAATGATAGCAAGCTATGTGGGAGAAAATGCGGAGTTCGAAAGGCAATTGTTAAGTGGAGAGTTGGAAGTGGAGTTGATTCCTCAGGGAACCCTGGCCACCCGTTGTTTAGCAGCAGGTTATGGCATGCCTGCAATTTTTACGCCCGCAGGAGTTGGAACAGAGGTAGCTGATGGTAAAGAAATCAGGACATTTGACGGAAAACAGTATTTGTTGGAACATGCTTTTAAAAGCGATTTTGCTATTGTTAAAGCCTGGAAGGGGGATACACATGGAAACCTGATTTTCAGGGCTACCTCACGCAATTTTAATCCATTAATGGCCATGGCGGGTAAAATTACCATTGCTGAGGTAGAAGAGCTGGTTCCAGCCGGAGAACTTGATCCTGATATGATTCACACCCCTGGCATATACGTAAATCGTATTTTTAAAGGAGTGGGTTACGAAAAACGTATTGAGCAAGTAACCGTTACACCAAGAGCAAATTAATGATTGCCACAACCAAACCTACCTATTTGCCCACAGTAGATGTACTGAGGGGCATAGCAGCAATGATGGTATGCTATTTTCATTTTAGCACCAATAGTGCGTACTATGGTAGTTATCTTCCCGATACAAATTGGCTTAACATTACGGGTAAGTTTGGTTGGTTGGGTGTTGAGGTTTTTTTTGTGATCTCAGGATTTATTATCCCTTTCTCGTTATTCAACAACAAGTATAAGCTTAGCAAAATATGGATTTTTTTAAAAAAGCGTTGGGTTCGGATAGAACCACCTTACATCATTACCATATTTTTAATACTGTTAAATTGGAAATTTAATGGTTGGCTATGGTCCTACCATGTAGAGATTAATTGGTATCAGGTAATCAGTCATTTCTTTTATTTGCCCCAGTTTCTGGGATTTGATTGGATAAATGAAATTTTCTGGACGTTGGCAATAGAGTTTCAGTTTTATATTTTTATTTCAGTTGCATTTATCGGATTTAATCACCAATCCATTTGGGTTAAGTTAGCTACTGCAGCGTTGTTTTTGCTGTCCGGTTTAGCAGTAACTGATAATCGTTGGTTGACGGCTTACTCATCTTTATTCTTAGCCGGAATAGCTGCTTTTTGGTATCGAACAAACCAAATTAATAAACCTGTTTATATAGCGCTTGTGTTGCTTTTTGCAGGATGTGCGTATTTTCAGTTTCCTTCAAACCCATTTAGCATTCCAATTGTTACCGCAATCACGTCAGGCATTATTGCATTTGTTGATATCGAAAATATTTTTGGACGTTTTATCGGAAAAATATCTTACTCCCTTTATTTGGTGCACGGACTGATTGGGGGTAATTTTTTGTTTTTTACCATGTACGTATCTTTTGTAAAAGATAACGAATGGGTGAGATCCATAATGATACTGGGTGCATTGTTATTATCAATAACAGCTGCTTGGATTTTTAATAAACTCATTGAACAACCCTCACAACATCTCTCTAAAAAAATTAATTTATAAATTTATGCTTGATAAGTTTGGAATAGCAAAACGCATTGCCCAAGAATTAAAAGACGGTTACTACGTTAACCTTGGCATTGGCATACCAACCTTGGTTGCCAATTATGTTCCTGAGAACATAGAAGTAATCCTGCAATCAGAAAACGGGCTATTGGGCATTGGCCCATTTCCTTACCCTGAAGAGGTAGATGCAGACCTTATTAATGCCGGAAAACAAACAGTAACCACTAAAAAGGGGTCAAGCTTTTTTGATAGTGCGATGAGTTTCGGTATGATTCGTAGTGGTAGGGTAGATTTAACCGTACTTGGAGCAATGGAAGTGGCAGATAATGGCGACATTGCAAATTGGAAGATACCCGGTAAAATGGTGAAAGGCATGGGAGGAGCAATGGATTTAGTAGCCTCTGCAAAAAATATTATTGTAGCCATGCAACACGTAAACAAAGCAGGGGAGAGCAAACTGCTTGCCAAATGCAGCCTTCCAATCACAGGGTTAGGTTGCGTAAAAAAAGTGGTTACAGAGTTAGGTGTTTTTGACATCACACCTGAAGGTTTTAAACTGCTTGAATATGCACCAGGGGTGAGTATTGATTATATTAAGGAAAAAACGCTTGGAAGATTGGTAATTGCAGATGATGTGAAGGAAATGACTTTGGGTTAGTCTTTTTGTAACAATCTTGTTTTTATAAAATGGTATTATTTTTGCCTTTAGCAAATTGCTTAACCAAGTCGGTATAGATAATTGCAATTAGGCGAATTTGATATTGAATTATTAAGATTGACTTTACAAAAAGCATCTTTTGTCATTTGAAAAATCAAATAGGTAACAAACTAGTGAACAAGTTAAACCATTTAAACCATTATGAAACCAATAATTGCGCTCCTTTTTTTTATAACGGGCTTTAATTGCATTAAAGCCCAGACTACCTTGGTTGCCAAATGGCCCAATTCAGGTAGCTTAACCGGAAAACAGCTTCCATTGTTTAACGATACTTCCATTTCCTTGGTTACATCGGGTAAAATCTTTACTTACAATAAAAATACTCAAACAACAAGCAGTAAAGACTTACTTCGACCTGATTTCTATATCAACAATTTTGTCAATAATAAAACCAATGTGAATGATGGTTTTTATTTTACAACCAATAAAACAATTGGAGCTTACGATTACGATACACTCTATTATTTCGAGTATGCTTCATTAAAATGTTTCAATACAGGTGTTGTAAATATAAGTAAACAAGCAGATGTGATAAGATTTGTTTTGCAAGTTGAGGCTGAACAGAATGCGATTTACGTCATGGCTGGTGATATTAATGGCAAATACCATGTTTATAAAGTAACTGGTGCGTTAGCTCAAAACCAAAACATCAAACTTGACTATCCGATATCCAATTGGTTTAAGGCATCAAATGATACGTTTGTGTACTTATTAAGGTATACATTTAAACCACCAATTGGTTCACAGTCGTTTCGTAACACAGAAGTTCATTGCAAAGTGGGTAATCGCTACAACATCTTATACAAGCAAAATTCAGATAGCTTCGTGGTTTCCGAAATAACAATTTTTAATCAGAAAGCTTATTTCAAAGTAAATAGTACCCAAAATTATAGCAAAAAACAGCAGTACAGAAGCCATTTTAAAACGCTAGATGCAGAGCCTTCTAATGATGTTTTAACCAGTTATCAGTTTTCAGGTGAGAGGGTGGCTCCTGGCATTGTTCGGGTTTTAAATTTCAATCAAAGGTCTGTTGACCGAATTGATTGGCAAAGTGGTGTCACAATCAAAACTACACCCATTACGGATAATTTTTTCGAATTGACCATAAATAGAACTATAGCCATTCGAGATAACATCTGGATTTCATCATCGCAACAGTATGGTACAGAGTTTTGTATGATTACTGCTGAAGATAGTTTGGTTCGCTTGGATATTTTGCCAGGAATGCATGGAACTTTTGATGACCAGTACAGTACCTCCTATTTTGAACCATTAATTACTGGCGACACAGCTTGGGCTATAGTCCGAAATTTTGTTGATCACAACAATTACATTTATGCCATGACGGGGAATTATAGCAAGCCCTTTTGGCCAGTAGCAATGCATAGTCATGATAGCTTTGATCTAGGTAGCATTACTTTTTTTAAACAAGGGAATAATTTGTATTGGTTTGACTATACTACCAATGATATGCTCCTGTATTCAATATCAATAACAGAAACCACTACAGTCCCTAAATTAATGCCAAGTATTGGTGGTGATGAATGGCACATCCAACTCGGGTTTGGTGCACCAGCTAAGGAATACCCTCAATTAAATACAGGCGGAATACAACTAGATGATTTTGGTAATGTTATTCTCTCAGCACACTCAATAGCAGAGGCATCATGGTTACCAGAGACAAGTATTCTAGCTTATGAAGAGAACAAATCAGTGAAATTGAAAGCAGGTCAGTTCACCGCGAAACTTAACAATAAGGGGCAGTTGCTTTGGGTTAGCTCTTTTGGCAATACCAGAGACTATATAAGTAGACACCTGAATCAAGTTGTTGATAGCAAAGGTGATATATATGTGGCAGGGCAGGCAAGAGGGGTGATTATATTTGCCAATGACACCATTATTAGTAATAATGAAGCCTTAAACTATTTAGTTAAATTAGACGGGAATACGGGCGACATACTCTGGTATAAGCAACTATTTTATGCTAGGGATTATGATCGAAATACGATTGAGTCCATGGTTATTGATGATCAAGATAATCTTTATTTGGCAATTCAATACACCGATAGAGGCATAAGGATACTCAATCAATACCTTTCTAATAACCGTGTTAGCCCAGCAAATGCACTCATTAAATTAAATGCTTCGGGTAATTTAGTTTGGGCTAAAAATATGATTACACCATTTACTACCTATTTTGGTAAAACAAGAGCAATGGTTGTTGATACCGAAAACGAAAAAATTTATACAGTTCAAAGTGTTGGATATTACAACTGGAGGAGCTCTTGCAAGTATAATACATGGTATACCTATGTTCAATGTATTCATACTAAAACCGGAGAGCAATTTTGGGATAAACAAATTATTAGTGATGACTTACATAGCAATACCTCCATTATTTTAACCAAACAAAAAGATATATTGTTAGGAGGTTTTTTTCGTGGCACCATTACCTTAGGAAAGTTTAAATTTACCTCGTTAGCAGATAAAGACTGTAATCAATATCAACATTATTTTACGCTGTTAAATAACCGTTCAGGAGATGTTT
This sequence comes from Bacteroidota bacterium, assembly GCA_004293295.1. GTDB lineage: Bacteria > Bacteroidota > Bacteroidia > UKL13-3 > UKL13-3 > UBA6183. The sequence continues at coordinate 6,967 of RDYC01000219.1, read as the reverse complement.
ATTTCGCTTCCACAAAAACAACAGAAAGTTTTTTTCCATATCAATTATGTTCAAATAAGAAAAAGGATATTTATGCAATAGGTGCTTTAAAGCGCAAGAAAAACAGTTATGGATATGATTTGGCAGTTTGGCAAGTAAATGATTACGGGGATGTGGTTGCAGAGCGAAAATTTGTCAAAAGAGGCGATCCATTTGACTTTGATTTTTTTCCAACCATAGCTGCTAACAACAATTATTTAGTTTTTTCGGATGTTGTATATGGGTCAAAGCTTGATACATTCAACAATTGCTTTATGTATGGAGAACAATTGTCGGTAGTAAAACTTAAGTTAAACGCCCTTACTAAAACAAGTCCATTTGCAGGAGATTCAAAGGTTAAGTTAACTGATTATCAGATTGCCTTATTCCCAAATCCATTTAAAGACAATATCATGGTAACTGTTGAACAAGCCAATGAGATTAATCTGCTTAAAGTAGTGGATATAAATGGTAAAGTTGTAAAGACAATGCCACTCAATAAAGATTGGTATTACCATAACATCAACTTAAGTGATTTGGTTCAAGGAGTCTATTTTTTACAGTTTTCCGGAGCAAAAGGCAATCAATTTATTAAAGCAATTAAATCTGAATAGGCTATAATTATTGATTTTAACCTACCATTGCGTTAAATGCTGAAAACTATCATTTTGGATTATGCTTAGCATGCTTATTTTCGCAGCGAGAAAATTTTAACTACCAATTAATCATAAATAAAATGACAAAAGTATCAGTTATCGGTGCAGGTGCCGTAGGAGCTACAACCGCGGATGTTATTGCCTACCGCGAGTTGGCAGATGAAGTAGTGTTATTAGATGTAAAAGAAGGCTTTGCAGAAGGCAAGGCTTTAGACATTTACCAAACCACTTCGCTGTTGGGTATGAAAACCCGTATTTCGGGAACAACAAATGACTACAGCAAAACCGCTGGTTCTGATGTGGTGGTAATCACCTCCGGCATACCTAGAAAACCAGGTATGACGAGGGAAGAATTGATTGGCACCAATGCAAATATTGTAAAATCGGTAACTGAAAATGTGCTTAAACACTCTCCTAATGCCATTATAGTAGTGGTTTCAAATCCAATGGATACCATGACCTACTTGGCATTAAAAGCCAGTGGTTTGCCTAAAAATAGAATTATTGGAATGGGCGGTTTATTAGATAGCGCCCGATTTAAAGGGTATTTAGGATTGGCTTTAGGGCAACCAACTGCCGATATTCAAGGTACTGTAATTGGTGGTCATGGAGATACCACTATGATTCCTTTAACCCGATTAGCAACCCTAAATGGTATTCCTGTCTCAACAAAGCTAAGCGCAGAACAATTAAAAGAAATTAGCGATGCTACCATGGTTGGTGGGGCAACACTCACTAAACTATTAGGCACATCAGCTTGGTACGCTCCGGGAGCGGCAAGTGCATTTTTGGTGGAAAGTATCGTAAGAGATCAGAAAAGAATTATGCCATGTTGCGTAAGCCTGGAAGGTGAGTACGGACAAAGTGATATTTGCTTGGGAGTGCCAGTGGTTGTAGGTAAAAATGGTTGGGAATCAATTGTTGATTATCAGTTAGACGCAACAGAACAGGCATTGTTTGATAAAAGTGCAGATGCCGTTCGCAATATGAATAGCGTATTGAAAGAAATAGGAGCATTATAATTTTTTATGTTCTTTAGCTAAAACAGAGACTCTTGATTAAAGGGTCTCTGTTTTTTATTTAAACAAAGTATGAAATATAAAATATCACTGGAAATCTGTGAAATTGAAAAGAAAAATTATCATGTATTTGTTAGCTTAAAAATAGGGGAAAAGCCTTGCCGGCTTCTTTTAGATACCGGAGCTAGTAAAACGGTTTTTGATAAGGAAAAAGTCCTCCAATACATTACAAGTAAACAACTCAAGTCAAACGAAGGTAAATCGGTGGGTTTAGGTGTAAGTGAAATGGAAACCCAAGAGGCAGTTGTTAAATGCCTACAATTCAATAAATTAACTATAAAAAAACTCCGTGTAGCGGTGCTGGAAATAGGCCATGTAAATTTAATTTACAAAAATCTTGAACTTCCTGAAATTGATGGCGTGTTGGGAAGTGATTTTTTGATGAAATATAAAGCTGTTATTGATTATCGGAAACAAATCCTAAAACTTTCGACTGATCGCTAACTCCTTAAGTTATCAAATTGCAGAGGAACTTCAAAGTCTTCACCTCTTAATTTGCTCATAGTAGCTTGCAGTTCATCAATGCTCTTGCTGGTAACCCTTACCTGGTCATCCATAATACTGGCTTGTACTTTTAGTTTAGCATCCTTAATAAAGCCAACTATTTTTTTTCCGGTTTCTTTATCAAGACCTTCTTTAATGGCTAATTGTTGCAAAACTAATCTACCACTTGGGTTAGGTTTCGCACTTAAATCAACTATTCTTGGATCAATTCCTTGTTTGGTAAATTTATTCAAAATAATATCAACCAAACTCTGTAAAGCCATTTCTTGCTTGGCCTGTAATTTTATAGATTTGGTCTTTTTGTCCAACTCAATTTCACAGTCTTCGGTTCGCAAATCATAGCGATTAACCAACTCTTTTATTGCAGTGTTCACTGCATTGTCAATTTTTTGTAAATCAATTTTATTAACAATATCAAAACTAGCCATAAAGTTTATTTTAAGAAAAATATTTACCACAAATAACTAAATTTGAATGATTAATATCTTGATATGAAAAAAATATTCTTTTTTTCCTTCTTATGCGCAATAGCATTTTCTGCTTGTGACGGTACAGACAATACCGACCCGGTTGAAGATGTTTTTAAAGGCGTAAAATTTGAGCAAACAGGTATTTTATCGCTTTCGATGAACCATAAATTTAATGAAGAGGCACTTGAATTAGGTAAAAACTATGTAACTGCTCAATCCGATACTGTTAAGTTTGATAAATTAAGGTATTACCTTACAAACATCAGTTTGCAAGATGTATCAGGAAAGTGGTTTAACCTTGGAAATTATCATTTACTAGATTTAGACGTACCTACAAAACACAAAATCACCCTCAATAACGTTCCGGCTGGTAATTATGTAAAGATGAGTTTTTTAATTGGAGTTGACAGCGTTGCTAATTTCTCAGGAGCCCAAACAGGAGAACTTGACCCAAGCTATGGGATGTATTGGACTTGGGCTACCGGCTATATTTTTTTCAGGTTAAATGGAAGATATAATGGAAATAATCCATTATCCTTTGATTTGGGTGGGAATAATAATTTACCCAAAATTGAATTTGACCTCAGTACTTTCAAGATTAAAGGCAATAATTTAACTGTAAACACTGAATTTAATTTAGCAAGCATATTCCATTCTCCCCACGATTATAAACTTACTCGTGAGAACGATGATATGCATAGCGCAACCTATCCAGGGGCTCCCCTCTTAAAAGATAATATTAAAATGGGGTGTTTTAATATTACAACCATCAAATAAGTTAAGATGAAACAGTTTTTTTATGTGTTAAGTTTTGCCTTGTTACTAGGTGGCTGTAGCCCCGATGAGGCCGTAGTGCCGACTCCTCCTGTTGCAGATTCAACAAAAAAAGACAGTTCATTTACACCAACCCCTTATAACCTAATATATCCTACTATTAAAAGAAACGGATACTTTAGGGTTTGGCCTCGTTTGGTTATGCCGGCCAATAACCCATTAACCGTTGAGGGTGTTGCATTGGGTAAAAAGTTATTTTTTGATTCACTGCTATCCGCTACCAATACCATTGCATGTGCTTCTTGTCACCTTCAAACACAAGCTTTTGCTGATAACAAAAGGTTTAGTGTAGGAGTTGAAGGTCGGGTTGGTAGTAGAAATTCAATGCCATTATTCAATCTTGGGTGGGCGGAGATGTTTAATCAAACTCCGCACCGATTTTTTTGGGATGGACGCAAGGCTTCCATGGAAGATCAGGTTTTAGGACCAATTGGCGACCCTGTGGAAATGAACCAAGATTTGGCTGAATTAGTTACTGAATTAAAAGCTAAAGCAGACTACCCTCAAATGTTTAAAAAGGCTTTTGGCTCTGATTCTATCACCATTAAGGGTGTGATGATGGCAATTGCCCAATTTGAACGTACTTTAATATCCGGCAATTCAAAGTTTGATAAATACCTGCGTTTTGAAGCAGAACTCACTGAACAAGAGTTAAACGGATATGCTATTTACAGTACCGAAGGAAAAGGAGATTGTTTCCATTGCCATGCGGTTAGTCCATTGTTTACAGATTTTAGCATGCGAAACAATGGCCTAGATTCGGTGGTAGAAGGAAAAGGACTAGGGGCAATTACCGGCAACCCATTACACATGGGGTTGTTTAAAACTCCCTCACTTCGTAACCTATCGTTTACAGCACCATATATGCATGATGGGCGCTTTAATACCTTGGAAGAAGTGGTAGAATTTTACAATTCGCAGACAAAAGATAGTCAGACGACAGATGCAGCCATAAGAAAGCATTTTAAAAATGGAGGGCTTAATTTAACTAGTAAAGAGAAGGCTGACTTGGTTGCTTTTTTGCGAACGTTGAACGATGAGGATTTTTTAACTAACCCAAACTTTAAATAAATCTTTTTTATTTTAAAATAATTTTAATAAATTAGCAGTTACTTATTTCAATAAATATGAAAAGAAAATTACTTTACCTAAGTGCGTTTGTATTTTTGTTTTTTTCTACCGCAGTTCTAAGGGCTCAAAACTTCGGAATTCCGCCTATAGCAAATTTTGCGTACGATGCTGGCATTGATACGGTTTGGCAGAACAGCCAATATACATTTGTTAACACATCAACAAATGATAGTGCTAATTATTGGGATATTGTTCCAAGATTAGACGTGCCAATTAATGTTCCTGGGTTTGGCCAATTTACTGTTGTACAATCAGGAGCCAACAGGCATTTTAGGTACACATTTATTGATACGGGATATTTCTGGGTGAAATTAGTTGTACGTAACAGAACAGGTGCAGATTCTATATTAAAAAGAGTTTACGTTGGCATCCCTACTCAAAAACCGATTGCCAGTTTTTATATTGATAAACAAACAATGGGATTGTCGGAGTGGGTGCCATTATATGATTTAAGCCAAAACGGACCTACTCAATGGGCTTGGACACTAAATCCTCCTTGTAGGGCCAATTGTGCAACAGGCCCCAACGAGTTTATAAATTCAAACGGGGTTCCCAATAGCACAATAAAACAACCATTATTGCGTGCCCGTGACCCGGGTGTTTATGACATCTGCTTGAAAGTTACCAATAATGTGGGTTCAGACTCTGTTTGTAGAAGAAATTACATCCAAATTATTGGAGGAACATCCTCTTGTGCTGGTGCCCAAGATACTTTTTCTTCTGAGGAAAATGGATATGTGTATGATAATGGTGGACCTAATCAACAGTATTTTTCTGGAATAATGGGCGACTGTTTTTACAGAATTGATCCTTGTGCTTCTCAGGTTACCTTATTTGTAGAACGCTTTAGGCTTAGAGCAGTAGATAATATTGTTTTTAGAGATGGTGGTGCTACTGGCCCAATCATTCAAACTTTAGTAGGTGGTACTACACTAACTGCGGCACAAAGAACTATTGTGGCCAATAGCGGAGTTCTTTGGTTTAGGTTTAATGTGGGTGCAGGAAATAGTGGGCCTTCCGATTCCGGTTTTGTATTCCGCTGGACTTCAGTAGCAGCTAATTACGGACCTCCACAAGCCAAATTTTCATGTCCTGATACTGTTTTTTCCGGTTATAATGTTCAATACCAAAATGAAAGTACCGGATCAGGAAATTTATATTATGCTTGGGATAGGGATGGCGTTGGCTCAACAAGTGATTACCAGTTACCGAATGGGGCAAATTTTACATTTAATACTGTTGCCCCAATCAGCAGAAACATTTGCTTATGGGTTACCAATTGTAAAGGAACAAACATGTTTTGCAAACGTATTGTAATATTGCCTATAACTGCCCTTCCTGCTGTCAATTTTATCAGCCCACGCCCTGCCGGATTTACTACAGACTTGTTTAGGCTTCAAGATAGAACAGGTAATGGCGCAACCTCTTGGACATGGTCAATTACCCCTAATAATGTAATTTATAGACAAGGTACCAGCGCAACAAGCCAAAATCCAATATTTAATTTAACTGCAACAGGATTCTACACCGTAAAACTTGTTGCTACAAATTCATTGGGCACAGATTCAGCGATTAGAACAGCTTATTTAAGTGTTTTAGCATATAGTTCACCTAATACAGAATGGCCTATTGCCTCTGGTAATGATATCGGTATTAGCCGTGTTAGGTTCGCTAATGTTGACACGACAACAGGTTTAAAAACGCCAATTTATGATACCCTCTTTGTTCGGTGGACAGGCTTATTATTCAGGGGTGTTGATTACCCACTTCAAGTTTCAAGGTTAACTGCCAATTCTGCTATGGATAGAAAGGCTTGGGTTGATTTCAATTTAGATGGAGATTTCCTTGATGCAGGTGAGTTAATCATGAATGAGGCTAATGCTAGAACGATTACTGGAGTATCTACATTTAGAATTCCTAATGACATTGCTCCGGGAAGGGTTACGCGATTACGTATTGGTGTTTCAGAGGGCAATTCGGTATTAACTCCTGACCGATCTACATCAGGATGTTTTGAAGACTATGGTATTGAGATAGGATTGGATACAATTAGACCAACCATACAACTTAAAGGCCCGGAATTATTGCGTATCGAATTGAATAAAAGCTTCATTGAGCCTGGTGTAGTAGCGTTTGACAACCGTGAAGGTGATATCAGTTCTCGTTACGAGCGCATCACCAATGTTGATACATCAGTTACTGGGTTCTATTGGGCAAAATACTTTGTTAAAGATTTGTATGGTTTGGTTAGCGATACCGTAACTAGACAAATACA
>RDYC01000218.1 GCA_004293295.1 Bacteroidota bacterium | reverse complement strand
ATATTCAAATTGCTGCTTATCCTCACTGCTGCCATATTCAACAGCCCAACCCCAGCCTATGGTAAATTTATGGTATTTCAGCATATCAAGCACACCAACAGCCGGTATAGCAACTTTAAATCAATCAGGACGTTGTGTAAGACATGCGCCAACCAATAAGCCACCATTGCTTCCTCCGTGAATTGCCAGTTTAGCGGATGAAGTGTAGTTATTGTTGGTTAAATATTCCGCTGCCGCAATAAAATCGTCAAACACGTTTTGCTTTTTATCAAGCATGCCTGCTTTATGCCATTCTTCACCGTACTCTCCTCCACCACGAATATTGGCAATGGCATAAACACCACCATTTTCCAAAAACATGATGCGCGAAATGCTGAATGAAGGGGTTAGTGAAATATTAAACCCTCCATAGCCATATAACATGGTAGGATTATTTCCATCAAGCACTAAGCCCTTTTTGTGTATAATAAACATGGGAATTTGGGTTCCGTCTTTTGATGGGTAGAAAACTTGTTTGGTTTCAAAATCGTTGGCGTTAAATTTTACTTCTGTTTTCCTGAATAATACCGACTTTCCTGTGGTTACATCATACCGATAGATTTCACCCGGATTGGTAAAAGAGGTGTAAGTATAAAACGCTTCTTTGTCAGCTTTTTTCCCACCAATTCCGCTGGCTGAACCAATTCCCGGAAGCATTATTTCCGTTTTATTGCTGCCATCCAAGTTAAAACTGAACAGTCGTGAACTGGCATCTTTTAGGTAAGTGGCAAATAGTTTACCACCACAAGTTGATGCACTCTCTAACAAATCACTGTTCTGCGGAATAATGTCTTTCCAGTTTTTAGGGTCAGGATTTTGAGGGTCAACTTGTATTAGCCTGTAACGGGGTGCATCCTTATCTGTCATGGCCAAAATTAAACCATCATTATTGTCAATAATACCATAGTTATTCTCGAACCCTTTAAACAATACCTTAAATGGCTGGTTACTGAGTTCTTGATTTGGTGAAGATGGGTTCCAAAGTTCTTTAACCAATATCTCCGAACCACTTGTGCCTTCGCTAATGTTGATGAATAAAAACCGCTCGTCCTCTGTAACTGAAGCATTGAAGTAACGTAATGGATGCGCTTTATCTTCGTAAATTAGTTTATCATCAGTTTGTGGCTTACCCATTTCGTGGTAATAAATTTTCATGTACTCGTTGGTATTACTAAACTCCTTACCCTTTTTAGGTTCATCGTAACGGCTGTAATAAAATCCATTTTTGTACCATGTTGCTCCACTAAACTTTACCCATTTAATTAAATCAGTTGTTTTTTGCTTGCCGGCAACGTCCATTACAAAAATTTCATTCCAATCGCTACCACTTTGGGCTATACCAACTGCACAATATTTATGGTCTTTACTAAAGGATAAACTGGCTAAGGATGCCGTGCCATCATCACTTAGTGTGTTAGGATCAATAAATACTTCCGGTGTTCCATCAAGGCCCTTTTGCCGATATAGGATACTTTGATTTTGTAGCCCACTGTTTTTATAAAAATAGTAGTACTCGCCTTCTTTAAATGGTGAAGAATATTTAGGAAAGTCCCAAATTTCAGTAAGTCGTGATTTAATTTTTTCCCTGAATGGAATTTGGCTGAGATAATGATTTGTAACCTTATTTTGTTCATTTACCCAATTGGTTACCTCTTTAGCGGTGTCGTTCTCAAGCCATTGATAAGGATCAGCTATTGGGGTACCAAAGTAATGATCAATAGCGGAATCTTTCGTTGTATTGGGATAAGCATCTACTTTAATTTCTGTTCTATTCATTTTTGTGTTGCATGCCACCAGTGCAGTTGCAATAGTTAATGTATATATAAATTTCATGGTGGTTTTTTGTTCAATAGTAATGTATCAATGGTAATGTTAAACTACCGCTTATAAAAATATGGCCTACTGTTTTATTAACTTTATGCTTTGCCCGGCATGATGAATAAAGTACATACCGGCATTTAATCCTGAAATATTCACTTCTCCATCTGTACTTATTTGCATAATCGGCACTCCCACTACATTTGTGATTACGGCCGTTTCAGTTAATCCGGTAATTTTAATCAATTGCTGTGCAGGATTCGGGTAACAGGCAAAGGGTGTTTCAATGGATGGTGAAATACCTGATATTGGACTGTACTCAAACGCACCATCATAATCAACCTGCTTTAACCGATAGTATACAGACTGTCCTTGATCTAACAGTTGTTTACCATAAGGGTCATCAAAGAAATATTGTTGCAATACTGCAACGTTTCCTTTACCCTTAACTAAACCGATGCGCGTAAAATCCTCGTTATTGGTTGAGCGTTCTACTTCAAAATAATGGTTGTTTATTTCGGTAGCGGTGTGCCACGAAATGCGCAAATGGTTTTTTGCATCTGCCACATTTAAATAAGTGAATTTAACGGGTACAGGGTTTACAGGGCCAACATCGTTAGGGTAAAGCGGGCTGATTTGATATTGCTGTACGGAACTTATCAACACTTCGCGTACCACACCTCTTATATAAAACAACCTCGTACCTTTAGCCGGAGGCGCGTAAGTGTTGGCTATGGCTGAATCTTCATTGTTATCGTTTCTGAAAAATCCTGAAAAATCGGAGATGCCAATTGCGTTTCCAAAGTCATCACGCACTTTCCACTGGAAACGGGTTGCCGAGATTTGAATAATAGTGTCCACTGTTACGTTAGGAATAGTTACCAATACCCCTTCCCATTTCTCACCAGTTACTTTTTGCTGCACGCCATTTGTATTATTTAATCCTCCGGTTACCAATTGGTTTAATGTAATTGGTGTATAAACAAGTTGTCCGGTACCTTGAGCTTTTAGGGAAGAGTCCGCTCCATTTGGTAAAATATTTAATTGGGTTTCATTGGCAAATGCACGAATCACGGTATTTGCCCTAACAATATTGCCAACCTGAGCCTTTTGATAAAACTGCGTGTTGTTCAATAGTGTTGAAATGCTAAACCCTGGAAGCCCTACAGGCTCACACAAGAGCTGCACCCCACTCCAAGGACCGCCACCGGGGCGTTGCAGAAAAGTCGCCTTTCTATTTGTTGATAATCCATAAATGCGTGGATTCATTACCACTATACCCGTTGTTGATATGGTATCAGCAAAAGTATTGTTCACAAAAACAGGGCTAATGTAGTCAGGCACATCATTAACCGGAATCTGGTTAAGCTTGTTGCTATTTACAAACTGTACACTGTCTATGGTTAAATAAGGATATTGCTCAACAGGTCCCACATCTTCCGGATACAGTGGGGCAATTTGGTATTGCGGAATCCCTGAAACACTCACTTCTCTGAGTATTCCACGTATATACTGCAACCGGGTTCCCTGTGCCGGTGGGGCATAGGTGTTTGCAATGGCTGAATCCTCATTGTTATCATTTCGGAAGAATCCTGAAAAATCACTGACACCAATGGCATTATTGTTTGCATCTCTTACCTTCCAGAAAAAACGACTACCAGAAGGGATGATGGTATCAACTATTACGTTATTAAATTGAACCAATACACCCTCCCATTGCTCTCCGGTTGCTTTCTGTATGGCGGGAACGGCTGCTTTTAGCCCGCCTAAGCAAACTTGATTAATAGGTATAGTTGTATATACAGGTGTTGCCGAACCCACCAGGGTTTTTATAGAGGAATCTGCACCATTATTTCTTATCAGGTTAATTTGGGTTTCGTTGGCGAAGGCCCTAATAACACCTGTTGCACGAATATAATTACCACGTGCTCCTTTGGTATAGAAACTTGTTTCATTTAATAAGTTGGCTAATGTTGTTCCCGATCCATTTGGTTCACACATAATTTGTATACCACTCCAAGGGCCACCTCCGGGGCGTTGGATACACAATGCTTTTCGGGCAGTAGAAAGTCCGTATACACGAGGGCTAACCAATACAATGCCCGACACACTTAAAGTATCGCGGTAAGTGCTGTTTTTAAAAACCGGACTGATGTAATCTGCTGAATCATTAATGGGATTAGCCGTTAACTTGGTTTGGTTAACAAACTGGGCTGTATCTGCCGGCTGAATTGGGTATGAGCAGGACGTACAAGCATTAAAGCATACCAATGGCAACACTTTATCAATATCGGCCAGCAGGGTTCTATCATTAAAAACACCTCCGTTTCCGCATGCCAAAGGAATATCTTCCCAGCCTCCCGGTCCGTTTAAAAACTTGTAATTCGCTAACACTCCGGAATCGGGGTAAACCAATGTTTTATAAATAGTACCCGAAAAAACTCCGCTCCCTATATAATTGGTTATTCTCAACTCATTAAATCCGTTAAAACTTCCTGCAATAAACAATTGTGCTGTTTGATTGGTATTGCGCCCATCAACACTGGCTAGTATGGCCTTTTTTCCGACAGGTGCAGCACCTGAAAACCGAAAAACGGGTAGTTTAAACGTATCGGTTCCTAATGGAATAAAACTCCAGCGGTTGGTATTACCTGTGTTATTTACTTGCGAAATAAGTGGAACATTTTCAACATTTATCCATGAATTGCCATTGATGAATTTAAACTCGTAAACGATGTTGTCTATCAAATCTAACGTGATGGAGTAAATTGCCCCAGATCCCCCATTACTCATGGCATTGGCTGTAGTATCCCAATTGTTTAATTGGCCCGGATTTTCAATAATGGCATCGTAGTTTACATCTCTAAAATTACCGGCTACCCTTACTCCATTTGGACTAATTGATTGGCCGGACATATCAACACTAAATGTAATTTTTCGCGCACTGAGTTGGTGGGATATTATTAGGGCAACTAGTGCGATAATCAGTGATTTATACTTCTTCATAATAGCTACAAAAAAAACAATTTCTGTTCAATCTTGCACCATAAATTTAATTATTGGTACTTATGGCTTAAGGTGGCTCACATCATTTGACTGCAACAACTGAAATTCATCCTGAACGTATTGCAACGCATATAAACAAAGATTTGAATGCTGGAATGTTTCCATTTGCGTAAGTGGCCTATTTAATAGTAAGCAAAGAAAACTTTTCATGGCCCTTCCGTGCATACATATCAGCACCTTATCCATGGTATCGTTTATCAGGTAGTGCCTTACTCTTTCTTGTCTTGCCTGTAACTCTAAAGGGCTCTCCCCATTAGGTATTTTAGCTTGTAAATCTCCTTTTTCCCAGCGGCTCAACATACTTAAATAGGCTTGCATCTGCTCTTTCGATTGTGGTAACCCTTCATAATCACCCCAGCTGATTTCATTCAGTTCACTCATTACCACGTGTGGTAACCCATCTTGAATAAAATTTGCCACACTTTGATGGGTTCTTATCAGTGCTGAGGTGATGACTTTGTTAAATCCAAATTCTTTGTAATACTGGTAAAATTTTTCGGCTTGTGCTATACCTGTTTCATTCAGTGCAGCATCTACCCCGCTTCCTTGAACAATGCCCAATCTATTGAGTTCTGTCTCACCATGCCTGATAATATATATAAGTTTCTTTGTCATTGTGCCACAAATTACTACATTTATCTTTTACAAATAATTAAAGGCGTTAAGAAATATGTTTTCATACTTAACACATACCATAAAAATTTATCAGCGGCAGCAAACTGCTCTTCTGTTTTTTTCTGCTATTTTTTGTCTGCTCAACTTCTATTTTACTACTAGTTACCTTGCCATATCGCTTTTCTCTGTACTTACCCTTTCGCTCATCATTGCAGCCGGTAAAGATGTAACATTTATGCCTGTAATTACCTATCGTTTTGTGGTGATACTTACCCTTGTTGGCATACAAAGTATTTTTTCGGTTTTTGTTGGCACTAAGCCTCCCATGTGGATTATTTCGTGCGTTTTTATTTTTCAGATTATATTTTTATTTAATAACCGCAACCACCAACTCCTGCTTATTTTTATCGTTTTATTTGGAGTGTTGGTTTCGGGGGTGTTGCAACACAATATTCTCTCCCACATTTTTGGCCGTTTGGTTCTTTTATCAGCATTTGCCATTCTTATTACAAAAACGATAATAGTACTTGTGAATGCTTTACAAGAAATTGAAAATAAAACCTCGGATAACGAAAAAACCAACGATGAGTTGAACAGAATTAAAAATTTCCAACGTCAACTTTTAGATGGTACCGGTTATGCCATTATTGCCACCAACTTGGAAGGTGTTATTATAGAGTTTAACAGAGGGGCTGAAAACATGTTGGGCTATACCAATGACGATGTATTAAACAAACATACTCCCTTGCTTTTTCATGATGAGCAGGAGGTTTTGGAACGAACCAATGAGTTAAATAAACGCTACGATGCAAAGCTTACACCGGGGTTTGTTACTTTTATCTACAAAAATAAAATTGGCCTTCCAAACACGGCTGAATGGACGTATATTCAAAAATCCGGTAATACTTTAAAGGTATTATTAACCATTACTACTTTAAAAAATAACAGCGGACAAGCCATCGGCTATTTGGGCACTGCGCAGGATATTACCGAGAAAAAAGCAATTGAAGAAAAGCAGCAAACTGCTGAAACAATTATAGCTAACAGCCCATCAATACTGTTTAAATGGCTTCCAAACGACTCTTGGACGGTTAAGTACGTTTCGGCTAATGTTATTCGGGTACTTGGTTTCTCATCACTTGATTTTAGCACCAACCAGGTTAAATATGCCCACCTTATTCATCCGGATGATTTAGAAGGTATCCTTGAAATAACCAATGAGGCACTTCATAAAAAACTGGATAAGATGACCCTAGAGTATCGGTTGCTCCATAAAAACGGCCATTACATTTGGGTGATGGAACAAACCTATTTAATGCGGGATGCTGAACAAAATGTGGTATTTTTTGAAGGGGTAATTACCGATATAACCAGGCGAAAAATGGTGGAAAACCAACTTAAAGAAAGTGAACTTAGGTATGAACTTGCGGTACAGGGAACGGCAGCAGGAATTTGGGATTGGCTTGATGTGAACCAAAAAGAACAATGGTGGTCGGCTAGGTTTTTTGAATTACTTGGCTATGAGTTTAATGAAATACCACCATCGCTTGATACCTTTAAAACTTTCCTGCATCCTGATGATAGGGAATTGTTGCTCCAAAAGGTGGATGACCACTTTAAACACAACACACCTTTTTCAATTGAATATCGTTTTAAAACAAAATCAGGGAAGTATAAGTGGTTTTTGGGAAGTGGACAATTACACCACGATGAGCAAGGCAATCCCAAACGCATGGTGGGCTCCGTTATTGACATTGATTTTAAGAAAAAAAATGAAGAACTTTTAGCCAAGAGTGAAGAGCGTTTTCGGTTATTGGTGGAAGCGGCAAGTGATGTGTTTTACAACACTGATCATGTTGGGCGTTTTACTTATTGCAATGAAGTGGCTAGTAGCGTTACGGGGTATGACAAAGAGGAGTTGTTAGCCATGCGTTATATTGACTTGATAAGAAGCGATTACAAGGAAAGTGCTGCTAAATTTTACGTTGACCAATTGAAAAATAAAACCGTGCGCACTTATTATGAGTTTCCCATTTTAACCAAATCGGGCGATACGCGCTGGATTGGCCAAAACGTACAAATTATTTATTCGGGTACCAAGTTTAAAGGCATACAAGCGGTGGCGAGGGATATTACCGACTTAAAAAATACCCAGCTTAAACTACAGGAGCATGCCATAGATTTGGAGCGAATTAATGAGGAACTGGATCAGTTTGCTTATGTAGTATCGCATGATTTAAAAGCACCCCTCCGCGGAATATCCAATTTATCGGAATGGATTAGGGAAGAAATGGAGCCGCATTTAACAGAGGAAACCACCAAAAACTTTACCTTGCTAAAGAAGCGCATTTTCCGATTAGAACAGTTTATTAACGGCTTATTGCAATACTCAAGAGCGGGCAGAAAAGGCATTCCATCAAAACAAACCACGTCAGAGCAACTTATTAACCATGTTCTCGAATTTTGCCAAGTGCCAGAACAAGTGGTTATTACCAAACAGGTGGAGTCCATTACCTTTAACACTGATACCATTTCATTGGAGCAGGTTTTAAATAACTTGGTGAGCAATGCGGTGAAATACAACAATAACCCACACCCAACGTTGTTTATTGGCTGTAAAAAAGAACACGATACCTTACACTTTACTGTTAAAGACAACGGGCCGGGAGTTGACCCTATTTACCACCAAAAAATCTTTCAAATTTTTCAAACCCTTGAGTCGCGTGATAACTATGAAAGCACCGGTATAGGCCTAGCCATCGTTCGCAAAATTTTAGATGAAAAAGGAGGTACCATTACACTAGAATCAGCAACAGGTAAGGGTGCTCAATTTACTTTTACTTGGCCACTTGAGCAAAGTTTTAATCGTAATTTAAAGCTAATGGCCACTTAGCGTAAGGTTTTAAAAGAAACAAGTGTTATTTTGCCACTGTTTTATAGCATGAGTACCCCCATAAATATTCTTTTGGTTGAGGATGATGAGATAGATATTATGAATGTTAAAAAAGCATTTTTAAAACTTCACATGTCGAATCCCATATACATTGCTGTTGATGGAGAACAGGCGTTGCAAATGCTTGCTGAAAATGCTGTTCCATATCCACGGGTTATTTTACTTGATTTAAACATGCCTAAAATGAATGGATTTACCTTAGCAAAAAACATTCGCGAAAGAAATGAGGTGATACCGATATTGTTTCTAACAGCCAACTCATCGCAAGAAGATAAAATTAAGGGATTTGATTACGGTGCAGATGAGTACATGACCAAGCCTTTTGATTTGGAAGAGTTGGTAGCCAGAATGAAGGCCATATTAAAAAGAAGCCAATATGCTCCTAAACAAATGGTAACAGCAGAGGAAAAATTTGAAATTGGAAATATGGTGTTGGATTTTACCAATCACCAGTTCTCCATCAATGGCGAAAATAAACGCATCAGTACTACCGAAGCCCAATTGCTAAAGTTGTTTATTACCAACAAAAACAGCCTGCTTACCCGAAATGCCATTTTGTTAAATGTGTGGGGAAGGGATGATTATTATACCGCTAGAAACCTGGATGTTTACATCAATAAATTAAGAAAACTAATTAAGCCGGACGAACATGTGGAAATTATAAACATACATGGTTCGGGGTTTAAATTGGTGCAGACCAACTCAACACCCTAATAATTTGATTAAAGGAATAAGCTTTTGTATTTGTTTTGTTCTAGCTGTTTCAACATTCGCGCAACGGAAGCAGATTGACAGTTTACTGCTTGTTCTGCCTCAAACCGAAGCCAATAAACAAGGGGCAATCTATTTTCAGTTATCCCAACTGTATGCAACATTAAATAGCAATACGGCTATTGAATATGCACAACAAGCACTTTCTAAATCAGTAGACCCCGAAGAAAAAAAGCAGATTCAACTTTTTTTGGGATCCTTATACTTTAGAATGGGCAATGTAAGTAAAGCCATTACTCATTATCAGGATATTAAGGCTTCAATGCCTGATGGAAAAGATGAACGGATGCTTGCACAAATTCACACAGCATTAGGTAGCGCATATTTTATAACAGGCAATTTAACAGAAGCACTAAACAATTATTTGGCTGCATTGCGCATTTACGAGATACGTGGTGAGAACACCAATCTGGTATCAGTATACAATGGATTGGCGAATATTTATAGTAAACAAAACAACTTTACCAAGGCCCTTGAATATAATTTAAAAGCAATTGCTTATTACGAAGCCTCCAGTGATAAATTCAGGTCGCTGATGGCCTACGATCAAGTGGGAAACATGTATTTGAAGCAAGGTAATTATCAAAAAGCCCAACAATATTTTAACAGGTCACTTTCATTATATAAAGAATTAAACAATAATGCAGGAATCGCCTCAACCAGAATACAACTGGGAGACATCTATTTTAAAACAAAATCATTTGATAAGGCAATAATAGAATACCGGACATCATTGCAAATTACCAAGTCGCTGCAAATGCTTCCATTACAAGCTTCAGTTTTAAACGCAATGGCTTTGGTGTATGAACAACAACGTTTATACGAAATGGCTATTGAGGCGGCAAAAGCGGCATCAGGCATTGCAGAAAAGGCCAACCTGAAAATTGAGTTGGAGCAATCATACGAAACCTTGGCCCGATTGTATAAACTTACCAGTAACTTGGAAAAGGCAACCACTTTTAATACGTTAAGTAAAGAAATTAAGGACTCGCTTTATAATGACAGTACCTTGAAACAATTAGCTGATTTGCAACTCAGGTATGAAGGAGAAAAAAAGCAACAACAAATTGAAATACAAAAAAAAGAGCAACAAGTATTGGCCGTGGAGCTGCTCCGCGAAAGGCAGGTGAGAAAAGCCATTATTGCGGCACTCGTTGCTGTAATATTGGGGTTGATTTTATTTGTGGTACTGTTTACCCAGAACAGGCGAATCGCAAAAAACCTTTCTAAGCAAAAGCTTGAATTAGAAAATACAAATCAAGCAATTGTAAAACAAAAGGAAGAACTCAAGCAACTGAACAATGTAAAAGATCGTTTTTTTTCTATCATCTCCCACGATTTGCGAAATAACCTCACCACCATGAAGCTTTATTTTGATCTGGTAGGCAATAAAGACTACGTTCCTGACGAGGATTCAAGTGTTTTTACGCAACAAATATCAACATCAGTTGAAAATACCATTGATTTATTAGAAAATCTGCTGGTGTGGGCCCAAACCCAAATAAAAGGCATCGAGCCCCATCCCATGGAATTAAACATCTACGAAATAACTGCCAATATCATGGCCTTACTTGGAGGAAATGCGCACCAAAAGGGATTAATATTACGCAACGAAACACAACCTAATCACACATTGAATGCAGATGCAGACATGATTAACTTAGTAATCAGAAACCTGATTTCAAATGCCATAAAATTTACCAATGATGGAGGGACAATCTCAGTTAGGTCAACCATTGATAACGCACAATTAAAAATTGAAGTTGCCGATACCGGTGTTGGTATCAGTGAAGGTGCAGTACAAAACCTGTTTACTAAAAGTGCCAATCCGACTACCTTGGGAACCGCAAACGAAAAGGGTACAGGGCTTGGCCTTATTTTATGTAAAGAGTTTGTAGAAAAAAATGGTGGAAGCATTTCAGTAAGCAGTCAACAACAGGTTGGCAGTGTTTTTACATTGGTTTTTCCTATCAAAACAAATGAGAGCAGTTATTCATAGTATTTTTTTGTTGGGATTGCTGGGCGTGGCAAATGCCCAAGATACAACGGTATTGTTTAATGCAAAACAATTCATAAATAAGCGTGATTTTCAGCACGCAGTAATCCTTTTAGATGAATACATAAAAAATCATCAAGAAGATACCTTAGCGCAAGAGTGGAGTGGAGATGCTTATGTTGGATTAAGCCTCTATCAACAAGCTGAACAACACTATTCCCAAGCAATGCTTTACTGCAAAAGTAATCATCAACTGATTAGGAAACATGCCATCGTACTTTTTTTATTAAACGAGTATCGCGCTGCAAAAGAACAATGGCAATTGGTTTGTAAAAACGATCCTGATAACAAACAAAATTGGTATTACTTAGCCCTGGTTTATTCCAAAACAAGAGAACATAAAAAAGCGGTTCAAGCATTAAATAAAGCATTGCTATTGGATGCAATATATATTGAGGCTCGCATACTGAGGGCTGATATAAATTTGAAAGAACAACAGTATAAGGAAGTATTGGTTGATGTTGATACGGCACTTAAAATAGTACAATATACAGATGAACTTTTTATCAATAGGGGGCTGGCATTATTTGGGCTAAAAAGGTACCAAGAGGCAAGCCAAATGTTTGAACGAGTGATTAAAAGAAATGAAAAGAATGTGCATGCTTGGTTTGGTTTAGCCAATGTGCAGTATAGCACAAAACTTTTTGACGAAGCAATAGTAACATTAAGTAAAGCAATTACCCTGAGTCCAACATTTGAACTCGCCTATTTTAAAAGAGGAATGGCTCAGCTAGAGGTGATGAAAACCGAAGAAGGCTGCAAAGACCTTCTTAAATCAGCCTCCTTAGGTTATGCAGATGCCATTTATTATGTTCAAAAATATTGTAATGGTGTAAAATAGTTATTTTAGCACCACCAGCTTATACACACCATACTTACTACCATTACCAATTTTAACAAAGTACAAACCATTACTTAAATGGGTAGTATTGAAGCTGGTGTTAATATTACCCTGTGCGGCCTCAACAGTTTGGCTATACACCAATTGAAGCGTATTATTAAACACCTGCACCAGTACTTGTTTTTGCGTGGTATTTCCGGTAACAAACACCTCCCCAACTGTTGGGTTCGGGTATAAGGTTACCCCACTTAATCCATTGGCTTCATTTAAACCAACAGCAGGAGCAACCTGTACAGCTTGTGTAAACGTATCACTACCACACTCAGCATTAGATGCCGTTACTTTAATAGATGCCACTCCGGTATCCGCCCATAAAATAGTAGCATTATTTAAGTTACTGTTTTGTAAAGTACCCACCCCAGTAACAACCCACACATAACTGTGGTTATCAAAAG
>RDYC01000217.1 GCA_004293295.1 Bacteroidota bacterium | reverse complement strand
TATTTTTTTGTGCATCATCTAACAACAATTCATTACTGTAAAGTAAAAGACTTAATTCGCGTTTAGTGTTTTGGGAAAAAACATTTGTTGCAAGCACGCAAACCACCACAAAAGCACTAATTCTTGATTTCATATAATAAAAATTTATTAGAACCATCTTTTAGACAGTGAAATGCCAAATTAGTTGCTTACTAGAAACTGGTTTGCATTAAAAACGCCAAAACACAGGTTGCATCGTATTATTACAATCTACCACCATTACGCTTTTCTATGAATCATTCCAGCAGCGGGTTGTGCCGTTGGCATAATTGTTAATTCATTGATGTTAACATGCGCAGGGCGGCTAACAGCAAACCAAATGGCCTCAGCAATATCATCTGCCACCAAGTTTTCAAACCCCTCATACACTTTTGCTGCACGTTCTGCATCGCCATGAAAACGTACAATACTGAACTCGGTTTCTACTGCGCCCGGGTGAATGGCCGTAACCTTAATGGGAAAACGGGAAAGTTCTAACCGCATGGACTTATTCAACGCATCAACAGCGTGTTTGGTAGCGCAATACACATTACCGTTGTTATAAATTTCCTTCCCTGCAATAGAACCAATGTTAATGATGTGGCCAATCTGATGTTTTTTCATCAATGGAACCACCGCACGGGTAACGTACAAAAGCCCTTTAATATTGGTGTCTATCATCACATCCCAATCATTGGTATCTCCTTCATCTATGGTATTCAATCCGCTTGCTAATCCGGCATTGTTTACCAACACATTAATCTTTTGCCACTCTTCGGGCAATTCATTTACCAAATCACTAACCGCAACCTTATTTCGCACATCCAACTGCCTGCTATAGGTTAATATTCCATATTGTTTTTCTAATTGTTGTGCCAACTCGGTTAGGCTGTTTAGCCTCCTTGCAACCAAAATCAGGTTATACTGTTGTGCTGCTAAAAGCGTGGCGGTTGCTTTGCCAATGCCAGCCGATGCGCCTGTTATTAATGCTATTTTTCTACTCATTTGGTGTAAAATATGGTGCAGAATTGGATAAAATTTGATTAAAAATCAAACATTATTTTTTCAGATGTAAAAATTCAAGTTGAATTTGGTAAATTTACCTGCCAAATAACTTAACGTTATGAATTATTCAATTGAAAAAAGTGACGAGTACTCATTAATAAAAACAGACTTAACCGCGTTGGACAAAAACACTGCGCTAAAGCTGATTGAAAAAGTGAGACATGAAGTAGCCAGCAGCAGTAAATATGTAATTGTTAATATTAGTGGAGTAAAAGATTGTAATGCAGAAGCCACAAGAGAGCTGATTAACCTTGGTATTGAACTACAAGAACATAGCGGCATGCTGATTATAACCGAAGCAGAAGATTCATTTACCCGGCTATTTTCTAAAGCTGATATAACCTTTATTCCCACAGATGTTGAAGCAGTTGATTTTGTTTTTATGGACCAACTGGAGAAACAATTTCTGAATATGAATGAAGAGCGTTCTCAAGCATGATATTTGAATTGGTTATTTTAGGCAACAGCTCTGCTACGCCAACGTTACATCGGTTTCCCAGTGCACAATATTTGAAGATGTTGGATCACCACATGTTAATTGATTGTGGTGAAGGTACGCAGATTCAAATGCAGCGCTACAAAATTAAGAAGTCGAAAATAAAACACATTTTTATCAGCCATATTCATGCAGACCACATGCTGGGTTTACCAGGACTACTATTTAGCATGAGTTTAATGCAACGAACAGAACCTCTTCATATTTATGGCCCTGAAACATTGTTTGAAATACTGGATTTATTTACTAAAAATACAGAAAGTGAACTGCGTTTTGAAATTATTAAACACATTACCAACCCCGATGTAACAGAAGTGATATTTGAAGACAGCACATTAAAGGTAAGTTCCTTTCCACTCTATCACCGCATTCCTACCACGGGCTTTTTGTTTCAAGAACAATCAAAACTACATAAACTTAACACAGAGGCGTGCGAAAAGCACAATATTCCATTTACCCTTTATACAGATATTAAACGGGGTAAAGACTTTATTAGTGCTGATGGAAGTGTTCATGTTAAAAACAAAGAACTTACCTTTTCGTCAGGCACTCCTATAAGCTATGCGTATTGTAGCGATACAATGTACCACAAGAATGTGATTGAAGCAGTTAGCGGAGTTGATTTATTGTATCATGAAGCAACCTTTATGCATGATAAGTTAGCTAGGGCCGAAGAAACCAAACACTCAACGGCCAGGCAGGCAGGTATGGTTGCTCAACAAGCCAATGTTAAAAAGCTCATTATCGGGCATTTTTCATCTCGTTACGATGTATTGGATGAGTTGTTAGCTGAAACACGCGCTGTTTTTGAAAACAGTTTTATTGCCAACGAAGGTGAGCACTTTTTAATGAACGGCTAGTTTACAAACAGCAACTTGGTTACATATGTTTCTGTTGCATCATCATTACTGCTATAAATTAGGTAAACACCGGTTGCAGCCCTTTTCCCATTAAAATTCTTACCATTCCATGTTGCCATGCCACCATTAGCTTTGGTTTCGTATACCAAATTTCCGGCCATGTCTGTAATTTTTACATTGCTTTCACTGGCCAATCCCCTAATGGCAATTTCGCCATTAAATTCCGGTTTCACCGGATTTGGGTATACAAAAACTTGTTTGTGTTTATCTCCTGCATCTGTTGCATTTCCTGCGTAACTAATTATTCCCTTCTCTGTGGCAAAAAACACTTCACCCGTTTCTTCAAATATGCCAATATCGTACACCACATTCGATAACAATGGACTATTATCTGTAGTAAAGTTCCTAATTACAGTATACCCATCTTCTGATACCAACCAAACCCCATTCCGTGTGCCAATCCACTTGCGGTTAGCACCATCCACTTTTATACATAAAATGGCATCAGTGCCAAGAAAAATGCTATTGAAACTGCCTGTGTTAAAAATTAACTGCCTGGCATCATAATTTCTGTTTTTGAACACCGCTGTGGGGTCACTAATGATACAAAGCCCTTTATCTGTGCCTATCCACATCTCCCCGTTTTTATCAAGTGCCATACAAATTACATTTCTGCTTGGTAAAGCTCCTTTGCCTTTTTCAGTGGTAAGTATGGCAAACCTATCATCATTTTCGCTACCAACATTATCCCCTTCATTGTACACATAAAGTCCTCCCCCTTTTACATTGGTAATCCATTTGTTGTTGCGAGGCAAGTTATTGTCGCAAACCACCCTACCCAGATTGGCATTTCCTCCGTTAAAAGAAAATGAATACCACTGGCCACTGGCCGTTTTTAACGATAACGGTTTTGCCGCCCCAAAACATGTTACCCATAAGTTTGACTGTGCATCCAACGCATTACCAGAAGCAAAAACAGGCCGAAAACTAGGAACCTCATTCACAAAAAAACCTAACTTCCCATTTGTATTAGCCGTATCAAATAAATTGGTCGGTGTTAAATTGCTTACCTCCAATACCCCGGTGCCATAACTACACAGGTAGGTTTTGTTTGATTTTTCATCACACACCACATCAATCAAATCTCTGCAACGATCTACAAAAGCATTATTTATAAACTTAGGTGTTGACCACTCGTCCCCATCAAACACATAATACTTATTGTTATTTCCAGTGTTAGACCAACCCCTCTCGCCATCAATGCCATCAACAAACCCACCTGCTACAAACAACTGTTTTCTATCTGCTGAATAGGAAAATTTAATGGCAGTATTTCCATAAGGCCCCTTAGGTGCAATATACCTTGTGCCAGATGGTTCTAAAAGTACCAACCCAACCCCATTCAGCAGGATATTAAAGTTGAATTGTTCATCTAAAACCGCATCAGTATAACCGGGATGTATCTCCGACTTCACCACAGCACCTCCTGCAAAATCTACCAATTTAGGAGGAAGTATCACCAACAAATGACTTTGGCTAACACGCAAATTGGTAATAACATTCCCATCGGTAACTCCTGGTACGCTGCTATTGGTAATCCCATCATAAGCATATAAATTGGCATGGCTGCCTATAAATAACCGACTATCATATACAACCAATTGATTGCATGCTGTTAACGTGTCAAACCGACTCCAAAAATTATAATCGCTTAAGTTACCGCTTCGTGTGCTTGCCCTAAACAGCCCAATTGGTGTAGATAGGTATAAAAAGTCATTAAATAAAGCCGCATCCTGTACATTAAGATTTGTTCCATTGGGCCCGATATTTTGGTAGGAGTCCACTATTTGCTTCTTGTTCAAATCAATCTTAACCACTCCAAACGAACAAGCCAAGTAAGCAATACCATCCTGAACCAAAATATCATTGATTACTTTTTCACCTATAATACTCTGTGTGAGTATATTAGAAATATTAGTAATCCGTCCCTCTTGCATCAAGTCAATATTGGCATTTTGGTAAACGATAACCAATGTTGCAGATGTTTCATCATAAGCCAGCTTCCTCACTTCCACGTCACTTAATCCATTCACCCTGCTAAACACATCCAAAGAACCCTCCTCTTTGTCGTATTTAAACATTCCGCTACTTGAGCCGACATAATAAACACTGCCAACCCTTACAACCGATTGGTTCGACAGGTACGACATATGAACACGCCAAGAGTTTATAGTTGGCACTTTAAACTGGGCTAAACAACTTAAACTAAAGAAAGTAATACCAAAACAAATCAGGTAACGCATATATTCTCCAATAATCAACACAAACCTAACGTTTTCCGCAGATAAATGTTACATAGCGGTTGGCAATAAATTGTCATCTTCCTTAATTATTTCACTAGATTCGCACAACTTTAAATGTTATGTGGCAAAAGTTTGGAACTTATGTAATTCGCAACCGCTTTGGGTTATTGGTTGTATTAGCGATAGTGAGTATTGTTTTTATTTTTTTCGCAACCAAAGTGCAAATGACCTACGACTTTGCCAAAATTATTCCTGAAACAGACCCGGATTTTATTGAATACACCAAATTTAAGGAGGCTTATGGCGAAGATGGAAACATTCTTGCTGTTGGCGTGCAATCTAACAAATTATTCGAAAAAGACTTTTTTAATGAACTGGTTACACTAAACAAGGAAGTAGAACAAATTACTGGTGTTGAAAAGGTAGTATCTGTAGCCAATATTTACATGCCATATCGGAATGATGAAAAACAACAGCTTGAACTAAAGCCTATTGTAACCGGCCCTATTAAAAGTCAAGCTGAAATGGATTCCATTAAGCAGGTCATTTTCTCCCTACCATTGTATAACGGGCTGCTTTACAACGACAATAAAAATGTTGCCCTAATAGCGATTACATTAAATAAAAAGAAGCTTGATAGCAAAGAGCGGATTCCTTTGGTTAATGAAATAGAAAGGGTGTGTAACTTGTTTGGCCAAAAACATGGTATACAAGTTCATTATTCGGGTTTACCTTATGTAAGAACCATATATGCCAGTAAAGTTGCTGCTGAAATTAAAATATTTACCTACTTAAGTATTGCCGTAACGGCCTTGTTCATTTTTTTGTTTTTCCGCTTTTACTCAGCAGTTATTTTTTCTTTAATCGTTGTTATCATTGGCGTTTTTTGCACCCTTGGCAGCATACACCTGTTTGGCTATAAAATCACCATATTAACAGGATTAATTCCGCCATTAATGGTAATTATTGGCATACAAAATTGTATTTACTTACTTAATGTTTACCACCAGGAGTACCGAGCGCATGGCAATAAAATGCTGGCAATATTGCGGTTGATCTCTAAAAATGGGCTGCCTCTTTTTCTTACTAATGTAACCACTGCTGTAGGCTTTTGCGTGTTTAGCTTTTCAGGAAGCGCGGTGCTCGACCAGTTTTCTGTTATTTCAGGGTTAAATATTATGTTCATCTACTTGGTGTCGCTGGTATTTATCCCCATTGTATACAGCTACCTGCCACCTCCTAAACAAAGCCATACCAAGCACTTGGATGGCATTAGGTTAAACAAAGTAATGGACTGGTGTAACAACTTGGTTTATAAGCATAGAAGAATGATTTATTTTATCACATTAATTCTTTGTTTATTAGCTATTTGGGGGAGCACCAAGGTAAAAACGCTGGGATATGTGGTTGATGATTTGCCGCAAAAAGATAAAGTTTTTACAGACCTCAAATTTTTTGAGAAAGAACTTAAAGGGGTGTTGCCCTTTGAAATTAGCATAGATACCAAAAGGCCAAACGGCATTAAAGACATTAGCACCTTGCAAAAAATGAACCGACTACAGAAAGAACTTGCCAAATTCCCGGAATTTAGCAAACCTGTTTCTATGGTTGATTTCCTCAAGTTTGCCAACCAAGGTTACCACAATGGCGACCCAAGGTTCTACATTATTCCTGGTGCGCTTGACATTCAAGAGCTACTTGGTTACCTGCCTAAAAAAAGCGCAGTTAGTGCCGGCTTATTAAAAAGTATGGTAGATAGCAACTATCAAACTGCCCGGATAAGCATACAAATGGCTGATGTCGGCTCTATAGAAATGAAAGAAGTAAATAAACGGGTACAAACTGTTGTTGATGAAATTTTTCCGAGTGACAAGTATACTGTTAAACTAACCGGTACTAGTTTAATTTTTCTCAAGGGAAATGACTACTTGGTAGAAAACCTGCTCCAAAGTATGGCTGCGGCTTTAATCATCATTTCCATAATGATGGCCTTTTTGTTTTTTAGTTGGAGAATGGTGCTAATATCGTTGGTTCCTAATATTGTTCCTTTGTTAATTACCTTAGGCATAATGGGTTTCTTTGAAATTAGGCTAAAACCCTCAACCATTATAATTTTCTCTGTTGCTTATGGCATTGTGGTTGACTTTACCATTCATTATTTGGCTAAGTATCGCAACTCATTAAAAAAGCACAATTGGGATATGAAAGAGGCAATACCTGAAAGCCTAAGAGAGGCTGGACCGAGCATCATTTATACCGCAGTGGCACTTTTTGCTGGTTTTATCATATTTGCCGCCAGCGATTTTGGAGGAACCATTGCACTTGGCATACTCACTTCGTTATCCCTGCTTTTTGGCATGCTTATGAACCTGTTATTGCTTCCATCCATGCTACTAACATTGGAAAAATCTATCAATAACAAAAAGGAATTTGGAACAACATTGGTTGAATTAGAGCCGGAACCAACAGATAGTGATGAGTAGTCTTACAAAAAAACCCGATCTCCTCGGGCTTTTAAGTTAGACTTTAATGGTTTTTAAGGCTAATATTAAGCCAAACCCGCTAAAATTTTTACATTAAAATAGCTCGGTTTCGTTTAACACTACCAAAGATAATAATTGAATCAAAACACATTTGTCATATTGAGAATTCGTAATGTTTGGTTGAGAATTCGTGATGTTTTCAGCAAATTTGTTATTAATTCAGCTTTAATAAATCTAAAAATTCTTCCTTCCGCCTAGCTGAAACAGTAATACAAGTACCATCCAACATTTCTGCATATCCTGTTTTTCCTCGCACGTACTTTTTCAACTTTTTTAAGTTAATCAAAAATGAGTTGTGTATCCTAAAAAAATGATGCCCCCTTAGAATTTCTTCGTAATATCCTAAGTTTCTTGATGAAATAACCTGCTGATTATTTAGGATGATTTGGGTATAGTTATTATCACTTTTTAAATAAAGGATATCATCAATTGAAATAAAAACAATTTCTGTGAGTGACGGAACCGCCAAAAAATCAAATTGGCTGTTATTGGACAATTGTTGTTTAAAATGATTGAGTAACGTTAAATTAAGAGGCTTTTTCAGTTGTTTATACCTGATAATACTCTCTTCCAACTCATCTTGGTCAATTGGTTTAAGCAAGTAATCCAGTGCAGCATATTTTATTGCCTTTATGGCATATTGGTCGTAAGCCGTTGTAAATACAATCGTAAATGGAATTTCTGTAAATCGTTGCAAAAACTCAAAGCCATTACAGCCGGGCATTTGAATATCCAAAAACACCAAATCGGGTACAATACCTCCTTTGGTAATTAGTTCAAACGCATGATTGGCATCATAAGTATCTATAACAATGATACACTCTTGTGCGAATTGTTTAATTGTTTCGCGAAGCACCACTCGGCAGTTTTCTTCGTCATCTATAATTGCTATTTTAATCATATTAATCATTTAAAATAGGAATAGTTATTTCCACTTTTGTGCCACATACTTTATCTCCATCATATAAGTTAGTAATAACTATCGGTTCTTCATTATCAATTTTTCCAATTAATCCGATCCGCTCTCTCGTAAATTTTATCCCTGAAGACACGTGTTCAAAATCCGCCTTTTTATTTGAATTTACCCCGTTGCCATTATCTGTAACCACACATAAAATTTGCTTATCCTTCAACTTAAAGCATACTTCAACTCTTCCCGGCATGTTCATCCTTCCTTCTAATCCGTGTTTAACTGCGTTTTCTACAATAGGTTGAATAATTAATGCCGGAATTTTTACATAATTGCTGTCAATTTGTTGATCTATTTCAATGACAAAATCCAATCCGGCTTTAAATCTTATCTTCTCTAAGTTTAAGTAATTGGTTAATAACAACACCTCTTCCCTAATTGTAATTTCCCCGGTTATCGAATGGTTCATCACCGCACGTATTAACCTCGAAAATTTACCAATAAATATATTGGCATCTTGCATCTTACCGGTTAAAACAAAAGCTTGCAACGAAGTTAAGCTATTAAATATAAAATGAGGGTTCATGTATAACCTTAACGCCTTAAGCTCACTCTGGGCCAAACGGTAACGATAAGCTTGTTGCTTTTTATAATTACTGATGTAAATATAAATTATTAAAGACAACACAACAAACGCCAATAAACCAACTACCACAAAAAACAAACTGCTTTTCCAAAACGGTGGTAGAATATTAAAACGAATCAATTGTGGTTGTTGACTCCAAATACCATCAATATTTTTTACATCAAGTGTTATTTGGTATTTCCCCGGTGATAGCGAACTTAATTGAAGTATGCCCGTAGTATTTAAAATAGTATCTAATCGGCTACCATAACCAACCACATACCGATAGGTATTGTGATTGGCAGAACGGTATCCTGGAGACTTGCACAAAATGGTAATACTATTTTGTGTGTAAGGCAGCGTAGTATCACCTAGCCAATTCATTCTTTTATTATTAACTTCAACACCTTCCAAAATAATTTTAGGCAACACATTAAAAGTAGTTGTGCGCTCTTTAAATATACTAACCCCATTTAATGCCGAAGCATACACATAGCCGTTATGGAATAGCACGTTATTTACTTCATTACTCATCAAATAATCCTTGTTCGTATAGTTTCTTGCAATGCGTTGTTCAACCATATCAATTGTTGAAATACCCTTGTTGGTGCATACCCAAAGGTGGTTGCCCTTGAGTGTTATTGATGAACAATTGTTAGACAATAACCCATCCGTTGAGGTAATATTTTTTATCACATTTTTATTGAGTAAATAAATGCCATTATTGGTGGAACTGATGATCATGGTTCCTTTGTAGGCTATCATCTCAACTGCATCACAATCAAGCTTTATAAATGAATATTTATTGGGTCTCTTACTGTGAATTACCAAAATACCCTTATTGGTTTTAAGGTACACCTTTTCCTCAAAAACACCAAGAGGTACTGAGGGAGCAAGTTTTACTCCTATTTTTTTCAGATAGTTATACAACTTGGGTAACTCATCATACGATATAATCCACTTCTTTTGATTATTAGCTAGATAATAAATACCATTACCCCCTGCTGAATACACTAAACCTTTAACCTTTGAATAAGACAAATCCAGGTATTTAGAAGCCTGATAAATTGATTGGCTTTGATATATTCGCCTGCTTTTTATGTAGAACCGCTCTTCCCTTCCTCGTCTGGTAATGATGATGGCCGTATCATTTAGGGAAATTGCATTATTAATCATCGCATGCGAATCATTCTTATCACAAAGTCTCATAGGGATAAGTCTTCCTTTTTCTATCCTATAAATGGTATTTAATCGAGTAGTCAAATAAATATCATCGCTTTCCTTATTAACTGAAACAACCCGCTCATCTCCTGTTGTTAGATACTCGCTGTTCGTATTGATTCGAAATGCACCATCATCCAATGTTCCAGCCCATACATTGCCTTCCCTGTGAATACTTATTCCCAAAATTGGTTTTTTATGAAGATAAATCTTTGGCTTACTATTCAGTGCAATATTATTTTTAAACCATAACATGCCATTTGACGTTCCAACTAAATAGGCAGAGTCCCACGAATCATAAGCCATATCATAAATTTCCATATTTTCAAACCTGTAAACCAGTATCAATTGCCGCTTATTCGGTTCATACATGTAAATACCCGTTTCATTAGTTACATAAATGGTTCCACCTAAACGAAACATACGTATTGCAATGTGCTTATCATTTTTTCGGTATATCAACGTGTCCACTGCACTATTGCCTTTAAATCGAATTACCCCCCTATAACTGCTAATGAGTAATTCATCTTTTGTGAGATTTAGTAAACCGAAAGGTGCGTCAGTAGTTTTGACTTGAACACTTGATTGAAGTGTTTTTTGATTTATTTTAAATAGCAATGTACCAGACTCCCCTTGCCTAGTTATTGCAAGTATATTCCCTTCAGTATCTTCTTCTATCCAACAAATCAGGCTATTTTCGAGTATTTCTTCAAAACGGTTATTAAAAAACCGGAATAATTTAAAATCTGTTGAAACAAACCATAGCGCACCTATCTTATCCTCAATTACCCGATAAGAGCCGGCCCCGGTAAAGCCATCCTTTTGAGAAAAATACGTAACATCCTTCCCATCATAACGGTTAACTCCTTTAAAAGTTAAAAACCATAAGTAACCTTGTTTATCTTCAAATACCTTATACACACAAGAACTGGTTAAACCATCTTTCACATCAAATCGGTTCACCAAAGTCTCTTGGCCTTTTACCAATATTGGTTGAAAACACAAAATACACCAACTGATTAAAATATATTGCCTCATGCTTTGACCAACGAAATTAATAAGTTCGGTTTCATAGGCGTTGAACCGCCACGTTAACAAGTATCCTAATTATAAAAGCCATATATGGTATTTCCAATGAATCGCTCGGTACTCATTTGCAATTTGCTTTAGTTGCATAACATTAAATAGTTTACATTACTAATATAAACTATTATATCCTGCCAACATAAACTAATAACCGGATTAGTTTTTACTTAAACAAGCACCTTTACTTAGCAGCAATTTAACATGTTATTGGCAAAGATGAACTAAAATTTATAACGGAATGCTTGGGGCTACCATATAGGGATGACTTTATCTACAACAACTAAAGCTAAATCAACGTTGCTGTTATACTTTACATAACTTACATTATTCTTCCTTCACAAAAGCCGCATCCCGTACAGATTTTGCCTTGATGCGGGCATACTCCGCCAATACTTCATGGTTGTACTGGATTTGCTGGCTTATTTATATTATGGCCTACTTTTTGCAATTAAGCATGCAAAAGAGTAATCTTACTCGCTAATATTTTTTCCGTCCAATACCCCTAACTCTATTGCTTTTTCAAGGTCTCCAATTCTTATAGGTTTAACATTTTTATAATTAACTAAAAGTCCTGGCTCAGGATAAAAATATAAGGAATATTGAAAGCCATTTAAGTCAACATTAAATCGTTTACCAAAATTCTTAATGAGGTTTATAGCTTCGTCTCCTGTAACTCCCAATCCTTCTTCTATTAATGTTTCCCTGTTTATATGTATCAAATCTACTCCTGTTTCCTCGCAAATAAAAGAAACAAGTTGCTCAAATGTGTTTTCCATATTGGTACTATTTTAATTTATTTCAATCTAATAGATTTTCTAGCTTTTCTTTTGCTTTCAATTATATAAGAAGGTATTTTCTTATTGTGGACCAAAATCCTACTACTTGTTACAAAATAATTATGATTCCCAGCTACCTCAATATTATAAACCATTAGCCCCTGCTTCATGTACCTTATTGATTTTAACTCTTCATATTGCGTAGGATTATCTGTTTTAAACTTGTCATTTAATTTGAGATTTTTGACTGTTGTCCAACCCTTACCTATAACATAAAATGGATGTTCAGATGTCACATAAATTTTTTGATTTTGGGTAGTTAACTCATAAATTCCATCAGAGTTTTTTGCGATTACATTTTTTACCTTACAAAGTTGCAACAACCGTTTTTTTTCATTGTAAGTATATACACTATCACCTATTTGTATTGTTTGAATTTCAGCAAATCCAGATTTACTAGACACTAAGGTTCCCTTAGCAAAACAAATGTGATAAACAACTCCCGCATCTTTATCCTTACTATTATAATCCTTTAGTCCAGCACTCATAGGTATTGCTACTTCATTAGTAAAATCAACTGCTGTTATAACAACTCCTGCAGGCCCTGCAATTCTTGTTCCCCACCTGCCGAGAAATCTTCCCCAAGTTGCTGCATATCTAGCTGTACCATTTACTGTATGTGTGTATAACCTTCTAACACCACCGATATTTATC
>RDYC01000216.1 GCA_004293295.1 Bacteroidota bacterium | reverse complement strand
ATATGCAATTAACCGCTAAATTAATTCAACTTTTACCTTTGCAAACAGGCACCAGCGCCAAAGGACAATGGAAAAAACAAGACATAATTGTTGAAACCGATGGACAATATCCTAAAAAAGTGTGTATTTCGATTTGGGGAGACAAAGCCAACGAAAATTTGCTTCAAGTTGGAAATGTTTTAAAAATAGAATTTGATGCAGAAAGCCGTGAATTTAATGGTAAATGGTATACAGACTTAAAAGCTTGGAAAGTAGAATTGGCTGGTGTTTCATCAAGTTCAAACGCAAGTTCGAGTTCGCAAAATGATAGTTTTCCGCCACCACCACCTGATTCTTGGGCAGCAAATCCTAAAAATGAAGTAGCAATTTGGAACATAAAAATGGGGGCGTTGGCAACATTTAAATTGCCTAAAGCATCAGAAGGGATAAACCGAACCATCTATTTTTATGAAGGTAAAAATTTAAAGGTAGCCGACAAAGTAATCAATGCATATTGCGCTGTTGAATTGCAGCCGGATGTTGAGGTGGAATTAGAAGCCGGAAACGATGGTGCAAGCATATTGATGCTTCAAGGTAAGCCCATTGGTGAACAAGTGATGCAATACGGCCCTTTTGTAATGAATACGAAGGAAGAAATCAACCAAGCTTTTGAAGATTACCATAAAACACAATTTGGTGGATGGCCTTGGCCAAAATATGATCAGGTGCATGCGCGCAATAAAAGTCGTTTTGCCAAACATGCCGATGGCAGGTTAGAAGTCAAGTCATCATAGCTGTCACGGCTTTAGAGCGTAGCTATCATTTAATTCTCTGCATTCAGCATCATTAATGAGGATTTAGATATGGGCGGTATACTTAAGCAGACAGCTAGTGACGTGTTACTTTTAAAGGAAACACTCACTTTAATAAGGGTTGGTGTTGATTATATTACCCGCTAACATTGCCAATTACACAAAGCTGGCTTAGTGTTGGCGATTCGGCTCCCCCGGCATCTTCAAGTGTTATGGCAAAGGCATCTGCTTCTCCAAAACTCTTCATTTGTATTAAGGCGGCCACTTCATCTAATGGAAGCAGGCCCGCATCTTGAGGTTTTCCGCCAACTATAGCCCACAATTGGTATTGCTTACCAACAGCAGGTTTTGGAAGGTTGTTTACAC
Organism: Bacteroidota bacterium; assembly: GCA_004293295.1. Lineage (GTDB taxonomy): Bacteria > Bacteroidota > Bacteroidia > UKL13-3 > UKL13-3 > UBA6183. Next base: position 11,541 of record RDYC01000216.1, on the reverse strand, counting down.
TGACAAATACCTCTGTAGAGTTTTTGTTCCAAAATACAGAAACCAACGAAGAAGGCGTTTGAGGTGTGCCTTTAAGCAATATTTTATTGTACTCAGGATTAGTAAGCACACTAAGCTGGGTATTCAAATCACTTAATTTTACTTGATTACCTTTTAAGTTATCAGCCATTTGCTGGTTTCTACTTAATGCAGCTAAAAGTTCTGAATTACTATGTTGAAGTCTCACATAAAGCAATACGTTTAAGGCTACACTGCTCATCAGTAAAATGGCTGCGGCCACTGTATAAGGGTTAAATAATCGTATTTTTTTGCTTTCAATAGGTGGTTCAGCAAAATCCAACATGGCATCCAAGTTGGCTTTAACACTCGCAGCAGGTTTGCGTTCATGCAAAGCAGCATAATTTTCAAGTGCCTGTTGAGCATCAATTACGGCAGCTTTTAGGCTCGGATGTTGAGCACATAGCTTTTCCAACTCTGCTGCCTCTTGCGGAGAGCAAAGTCCCAAAGCGTATGTTTCCACAATCCCGCTTGCTATGTATTCCTCTATGTTCATTTTATCACTGCTCTTAATTGTTGAATTGCCGACCTTAATCTGGTTTTAACTGTTCCTAACGGTATGCCAAGTTCTTTAGCCGTTTCCTCTTGGGTGAACCCCTCAAAATAAACCTTGTCAATTAATTCCTTATAAGCGGGCTTCAATGTTGCCACTACCTTTTTTAATCCGATATGGTCTATTGAAGATTCCACAAAATTATTTTCATCTAATTTAATTACGTAATCCTCAATGTTTTGGTTTTGTGTTTCGTTTTTATAGGCCTTAGAACGAATTTCATCAATGGCCCTGTTTCTACATAAATTCAACATCCAAGTAAACAAAGAGCCTTTTTCCGGTTGATAAGCACCAATACCATTCCAAATTTTAACAAAACACTCTTGTAACACATCGTTCGCTATCTCGTCCGACATTACAATACGGTTAATCACTCCAAACAAAGCATTTGAGTAGTTATTATAAAGGTAATCAAAGGCCTCTTTCTTTTTTTGAATGAGATCTTGAACCAATAAGTGTTCTTGCTGATATGTGTTATTTTTTACCAAGATTAACTAAAGCAATAATAATAATAAATAGATAAAAATTTCTGTTGATGATTTAAAACCGAAATTATTTGTTTTACGTAAGTCGGATATTAATGCTACACATATGAAAAGGATGTCATCGTCATTAGTTTTTATTCCAATCACAGTTACCATAGCTTTGTTGTTATTTTTTATAGCGTTACATTTTTTAAACTAACCAACCGCCTATTGGAAAATAACTGTGAAAAATTGTAACATTGAAACATGTTACAACAGTTAGACCTAACCAACCTATTGGTGCTTGATATAGAAACTGTGCCTGAGTACGCTTCATATGCCCAACTACCCGATAAGTGGAAACAACTTTGGGATAAAAAAGCAACATTTATCAGGAAAGATGAAAACCAAACAGCGGCTGATGTATATCCCAGAGCAGGAATATATGCGGAGTTTGGGAAAATCATCTGCATTTCTGTTGGGTACTTTAACCGCAGTGGCAACAGTTGGCAATTTAGAATAAAGTCATTTTATGGCGAACAAGAGAAAATGGTACTTCAAGAGTTTTCAACCATGGTTAGTCGCTACTTTGATGACGCCAACAATTTGTTATGTGCGCATAACGGTAAAGAATTTGATTTTCCCTACTTATGCAGGCGCATGCTGATTAATGGGGTTGAAATACCTCAGTTGTTGAACATAGCAGGAAAAAAGCCATGGGAGGTGCAACACTTGGATACGATGGAAATGTGGAAGTTTGGCGATTTTAAAAGTTTTACTTCATTAGAATTGTTGGCAACAGCTTTTGATGTGCCAACGCCTAAAGACGATATTGACGGCAGTCAGGTATGGTCAGTTTACTGGAACGATAAAGATTTGGAACGGATTAAGAACTACTGTCAAAAAGATGTGGTTACGGTAGCCCAATTGGTGCTGCGCTTCCGTGGTGAACCATTGTTAGAAGAACACGATATTATTCTCACCTGATTACCTACCACAATGGCAAGAATAAAATTAGACTTACCTGATACGTTCTCATTTATAACCACTATTTTGGTTAGGATTGACGATATTAACTATGGCAATCACTTAAGCAATGATGCGTATTTAAAATACATGCATGAAGCCAGACTAAGATTTTTCAAACAATTTAATTTTACGGAAATGGATTTAGCCGGCACATCTGTTATCATGGGAGATGCGGCCATTGTGTTTAAATCAGAGTGTTTTTATGGCGATGAACTTACCATTGAAGTAACAGCAGCAAATTTTAGTAAAAAAAGTTTTGATTTGTTTTACAGATTTAAACAAGCCAACACAGGAGTGTTATGTTGTGAGGCCAAAACAGGCATAGTATGCTTTGATTACAATACCCGAAAAACAACGGATGTGCCACTTGGATTTAAACAACTGTTTCAGCATTAAGCCTTACCTTCCGGTAAAGTAAAGCCAATGGTAGTGCCAATATTTTTTCGGCTGGAAATGTGAATGGAACCTCCATTTTTTTCAACATACTCCTTACACAATAGCAATCCTAAGCCGGTTCCTCTTTCATTGCTGGTGCCATATGAGGTGTAATGCGTTTCAGGATTAAAAATATGAATCAATTGTTCCGAATCAATGCCCACTCCATTATCCGATACCTCAATAAGCACAAAATGAGCCGCAGTGCGTTTTGCTGAGATGGTAACTTGGCCGTTTAGGTTAGTAAACTTCAGGGCATTGTTAATTAGATTTCTAAGAATAAGGTTTAAATGAGACGGATCTGCTTTAACCAAAATATCTTCTTCCACATCTGTAGCAAGGGTAATGAGTTTCTGGCGCGAAACCAGTTCGTACAAATGCAAGATGGATTGTGTTTCTTTTTTTATGTTAACAATAGCAGGATTAATGATGGTGCCGTTGATCTGTGCTTGTGACCACACGAATAAATTATCAATAGTTAACGTTAAGTTATCTACGTTCGGTTTTAAGTCGTTAAAAAATCGCCTAATATCTTCAATGTCATCTTTTGTGCCAATTTCAGCAAGTGTTATTACCGTTCTAAAAGAGGCAATTGGCGCCCTTAAATCATGAGCAATGATGGAGAAAATTTTATCTTTTATATCATTATATTTTCTCAAGTCCTGCGATTGCTTGTGCAATTCTTCGCTCCTTTCCGCAATAATCTTTTCTTGATTTTTGTTTACAGTCCCCAGTTCCGAAGAAAGTTTTTCTACATCAGTAAAGGCTATGGCAAATTTGTTGGCCATTAATATGGCCTGTATAATTACAAACCCAAAAATGCCAAGAGGTAAAAGATAGCTCGAGTTAATAATACCTTTTGAATACAGAATATCATTTACACCAAGCACAAAAACGATAAAATAACCAAAAGCAGCTAGTTTTACCGTACGTTCACTTCGGGTAATAAAATTTACCACAACAACAAAAAGAACAAAGATGCATTCGAATAACGCAAAATACCTAAATAACGGAACGATATGTGAACCTATATACGGTGAAGCGAACAGCAACACCAATACCATCAACAAACTAAGGCTATTAAGCAGGTAAAGAAGCTTTAAATATCTTTTTTCATTTAATAAGTTAAACAAGAACAACGCTCCAAAGGTAGGTACCAATACAATACTTGTAAGTTCCACTTTAACAAGCCATTCCCATGAGATAGGTAAACCCAGTTGGCGTAATAATATGCCACCTGTTGACATGATTCTGAGCGCAGAAACCAAACAAAGCAAGGCAAAATACAAGGCAGCATACTCTTTTCGTCTGATTAAGTAAAATCCTAAAAAGTAAAAAAACATCAACACCAAGGCTCCCGTAATAAAGGAGGTAATAAATAAATCTTTATTGAATCCGTCAACTATATCAGATTTTTCTCCAATTTTAATAGAGTAGTTAAGTCCACCTTCACGATAAAAATAGTTGCTTACTTCAAAAGCTAAAATAAGGGTATCAGTTTTACAAGGGTAAGTAACAACTCTGGGATGATAGTTAGGGGATGATTGAATTTGTTGCGTGGCAAACACCCCAACACTTAAAAACTTGGAGCCGTTAATATAAAAATTGTAGGCATTGCACACTGAGGGAATATCAATGCCAATTTCACTGCCTGCAATTCCTGGTATAACAAGTGGTAATAGGTAAAGCCCATATCCTTTTTTAGGATGTCCAATTGAACACCAATCATTCGGTAAATTTATGTACTCAGTATTTAGTGCAGCACTGTTTTTTAAATAAGTAGTATAATCAGTGTTCCAATAAAACTCCCAACGGTTGTCTAATAAAAAACCATGTTGCAATTCAACACGAGAAATGGTAAAATAACTTTGTCGGGCTTTACTTTCAGAAGATGGACCCGAAAAGAAGAGGAAAACAATGAATAACTTAAATAAAAAATTTATACGCGGCACACGATTGACATTTCTTTAATAAGCATGCAAATAACAAAAAATAACGGTAATACCAATTAAAACCAAAACTTTTAACGCTTGGTTGATAAGTTAGTTTGTTTACACCAAATATAAACAGCTATTTACAATTATATTAACTAAACACATGAAAAGAGAAACCAACCTCAAATTCATTAGAAAAGAAATTGAAAAATTATTCGGAGCCAATAGAAAAAAATCATTCAACTATAAGCAAATTGGGGCGCATCTCGGGGTAGAAAGTAGTGAAGGTAAAAATCACATAATCCGAACCCTGAAAATGTTAGAAAAGGAAGGGATGATTGAAGAGATTATGCCGGGTAAATATTTGGCTGTTTTTACAGGGAATTTTATTTCCGGTAAAGTAGAATTAACGCAACGTGGCGCTGGTTTTGTTTTGCCGGATGAAGGAGATACAGGTGATATTTACATCAGTGCGGAGAATTTAAACACCGCATTGCATGGCGACAAAGTAAAGGTAAGTCTATTTGCCAAACGCACAGGATCAAGGGTTGAAGGTGAAGTGGTTGAAGTAATAGAGCGAAAAAAAACAGATTTTGTTGGAGTGGTTGAAATGGGCCATAATTATGCTTTTGTTAAACCCGATGATAAAAGAATGTCCATTGATATCTTCATTACATCGGAAAAGATGAACAAAGCGAAAAATGGAGATAAAGTGTTAGCGCGAATTACCGAATGGAGTGCTGAACACAAAAATCCATTTGGAGAAATTGTGGAGGTGTTGGGTAAGCCGGGCGATCATAATACCGAGATGCACGCCATCATTGCGGAGTTTGGTTTTGCCAACAAATTTCCGCAAGACGTGGAGCAAGAGGCTGAAAACATACTTGATACCATTTCAAAACAAGAAATTGCCAAACGAAGAGATTTTAGAAAAATAACCACATTTACCATTGACCCTGAAGATGCAAAAGACTTTGATGATGCCCTTTCGTTTGAAGTATTAAAAGATGGTACATTTGAAATTGGTGTACACATTGCAGATGTATCTCATTATGTAACTGAAAAGAGCAAACTTGATGAAGAAGCGTACGAACGTGCTACATCAGTTTATTTGGTTGACCGAACAATTCCGATGTTGCCCGAAAAATTATCAAATGGACTTTGCTCACTTAGGCCAAACGAAGATAAGCTAACCTTTAGTGCTGTTTTTAAAATGAATGAAGATGGTGAGGTACTGGATAAGTGGGTGGGTAAAACCATAATACATAGCAACAGGCGATTTGCTTACGAAGAGGCACAACAATGCATTGAAACAGGAGAAGGTGATTACGCTAAAGAGATTATTACATTAAACAACATCGCGTTAAAACTACGTAAGCAAAGATTTAAGAGTGGTGCCGTAAATTTTGAAACAGAAGAGGTGAAGTTTAAACTTGATGCCAATTACAAACCGGTAGGTATCTATAAAAAGATACGCAAGGATGCGCACAAGTTGATTGAAGAATTTATGTTATTGGCTAATCGAACAGTGGCTGAGTTTGTTTACCAGATGAAAGGCGAAAAGCAGCATAAAACATTTGTTTATCGTGTGCATGAACCCCCAAGTGAAGAAAAACTAAAACTGTTTAACATGTTTGCCAGTAGGTTTGGTTTAAGCATTCAAACCTCTTCACAAAAGGCCATATCTGCCTCATTCAATAATTTGTTAAACGAAGTTGAAGGAAAGCCGGAACAAAATATTGTTCAGAATATGGCTGTTAGAAGCATGATGAAGGCTTATTACTCCACAAAAAAAACAAGCCATTATGGATTGGCTTTTGATTATTATAGCCATTTTACATCACCAATAAGGCGATACCCTGATTTAATGGCCCACCGCTTGTTGTTTGCATACCTCAATAAAGGCAAATCAGCCAATGAGGCGGAATATGAAGAGCGCTGTAAACACTCTTCGCAAATGGAAATACAAGCTGCAGATGCAGAAAGAGCCAGTGTGCGTTACAAACAAGTTGAATATATCAAGGATTTTGTGGGAGAACAATTTGCGGGAATCATAAGTGGAGTTACAGAGTGGGGTATTTATGTGGAGATTACAGAATACAAATGTGAAGGAATGATTAGGTTAACCAATTTAAATGACGATTATTATGATTATGACGAGTTTAATCAATGGATAATTGGTAGAAGAACCCGGAAAATATTCCAACTGGGTGGCGAAGTATTGGTTGTGGTGAGGGGAGCTGATTTACAAAAGCGGCAGATAGATTTAGATGTGGTACAAGTTGCTACTTCAAAAAGATTAAGTAAAAAAATGCCCAAAGCCACAAAACCTGAAACCAAACGTAAAAAGCGAAGGAGGTAGTTAAAAAAAACTTAATGGGAGTTTTTTTTCGTTGATAATCAATATTTTTAATACGAAATAAGGAAGGTGATAAAAATAACTAAGCAAAGCCATATATTTGGCCAAATTAAATTACAGGTAATGAGAGGTGTTTTTTTAATGATGATCATGTTGTTATCCATGGCAGTATTTGCACAAAAAAGCAAAAAACCTGCTTCAGGGTATGACGTAATACACCCATTTAAAAATGGAATAGCCAAGGTTGAAAAAGATGGCAAACAAGGGTTTATAAATGAAACAGGCGAAGAGTTTGTTCCCGTAAAATATGACCAAATTTATCCTTGGGAAAAGGGCAGGGCTAAAGTGGAAATTGCCGGCAAATATGGCTTTATAAACGAGGCCGGAGAAGAATACATACCGGTAAAATACGATTACATTGGCCCTTTTAAAAATGGCCTTGCCATTGTGGCCTTAAGCGGAAGAAGAGGATTAATTAATGAAGCCGGAGAAGAGGTAGTTACGTTGCAGTAAACCAAACTATACGTTAAATTTTTTCAGTTCAAACACGGTTATCTCGGGTAAAATGCCAACCCGTCCTGGATAGCCCAAAAATCCAAATCCCCTATTCACGTAAAGTCTCGTGCCATTTACTTCGTATAAGCCCGCCCAATGTGGGTAAATATATTGCGAAGGGCTCCACTTAAACTTACCTATTTCAATACCAAATTGCATCCCATGGGTATGCCCGCTAAAAGTTACATCAATATCCTGATGTTTCTTGCAAACAATATCATCAAAGTGGCTCGGATCGTGCGATAACAATAATTTAACCGGCACATCGGGCATGTGGAATTGTGCGGTATCAATATTGCCAAACTTCTGAAAACGGCCTTTATTTCCCCAGTTCTCTACACCAATTAGGCCAATGCGCTGTCCACCCTTGTCCAAGGTTACATGCTCATTGCGCATCAAATGCCAGCCCATGTCGCCATGCAGTTTCGCCAGTTTGGCAAGGTTCTCTTTTTTGGCGTCTTCGTTTGGCCACACCACGTAATCACCGTAATCATGATTGCCGTAAATGCTGAATATCCCCATTGGAGCGCGCAATTCACTAAACATATTTGCATAGTTATAGGCCTCTTTGGTTTCATTATTCACCAAATCCCCGGTAAAAAATATTAAATCTGCGTTTTCTGCTTTAACCATATCAATACCTTTTTTTACGGCATCTTGGTCAAGCAAACTTCCGGTGTGAATATCACTAAGTTGAATAATTTTTAATCCCTCAAAAGCACTGGGTAAGTTCTTTAAGTATAATGGCACCCGATGAATCCGGTAATCATATCCTCCTTTAATAATGCCTTTGGTTAAAAAAATCAATGGTACACCGGCTGTCAATGTCCCTGCTTTCGACAAAAACTCACTCCGGCTTATTTTGTTGGTGGTTGGTTCTTGTTCAAGGTTTACAGGTTCCGTTTTAAACTTTCCCCTAACCCATAATATAGCTCTCCTAAAATCATCAACCAGTACAAATAGGTTTAAAATAAGTTTACTTAAATAAATGATAAAAATGGCTGAGGCTATATAAACCCTAAGCGTAATAAAATCACTTAAGTAATTAAAGTAATATGTAATTGCAAAAAACAGAATGAATAAAAAGGTTAAGCTAAACCACGCCCAACGCATCCACCTGGTAATGTGTTGGTGTTTATTTTTTAGCAGCACTTTAACAGCGTGCCAAGAGTATACATCCATAGCCAGTAAGAATGCCGCTATGGCTAAAAAAACTTTTAATTTAAATTCCTGCATTTTTAGGTTTTTTATGCATTTTGCGGTGGTAAATGTAAAGGTAAAATGATTAGCTTTCCGAATGCAAAAATTAACATTGGTTTACATGTGATTAATCAACGTGAAGATGGATTTCATAATATTGAGTCAGTTTTTTATCCAACAAATTTTTGCGATGGGTTAGAAATTGTTACCAATAAGCAGTTCAATAAACAATATAAATGCCAGTTTGTTAGTCAAGGGTTAAAAATTGCAGGTAAGGCTGAAAATAATTTAATTGTTAAGGCATACAACTTACTTGATGCAAACTTTGGTTTACCTCCTGTTTTGGTGTATTTAAACAAGCATATTCCAATGGGAGCAGGGCTTGGAGGAGGAAGTAGTGATGCCGCCAATGCATTAATTATGTTAAACCAATTGTTTAAATTAAAATTAACCAACACCCGGTTGGCAGAGTTTGCTGCCAAACTTGGCAGTGACTGCCCTTTTTTCATTAAAAACCAGCCGGCCTACTTGTTTGGTAAGGGGGAGGAACTTTCTCCGGTTAAAGTAAATCTATCCGGCTACCACTTAGTGCTGGTGCATAATGGTTCCCATTCAAATACCGCAATGGCTTATCAACATGTACAAAAAAGAGGTGTTTTAAAAAAAGAAGAAAGCGTTGCTTTCTGGATTAAAAAACCTGTTAATACATGGAAGGATAACCTATTTAATGATTTTGAAAACTCCGTGTTCAAAATATTACCGGAATTGGCTTACATCAAGCAATGGCTCTATCAGCAAGGTGCTGTATACGCGGCAATGAGTGGAAGCGGAGCTGCGCTATTTGGTTTATTTGATAAGAAACCGTTGCTAAGCGGAGCGTTAAAAGCGCATGTGGTTCATCAACAATTGTTGTAAACAACCAACTTGCCCAATAAAAAGCTACCCTAATTAATGGCCTTTCTGTATTGCTTGATAGTTAATTACCTTGAAATTACTACTTTGGTATAAGCATTTAGCTTATCCCCAGAAATATGTAGTGTATACAATCCATTGTTTACCGATGAAACAGGAAGCGTAATGGTATTGTTGCCTGAGTTGTTTTCAACAGCATGATGCTGAACAAGTTTACCGGTAATATCATACAAATCAATCACCAGCGCTTGAGTCTTTAAATTGGCTAAATCAATCATCAGTTCTTCACTTGCCGGATTGGGATAGGTTTTTAACCTAACGGTATTTTGGGCAACATTTATTAAACCACTTGCAAAGGGTTTAGGAATTTGATAGCGGAATTCAGCTTGGCTAGTTGGCGTATCTGTAACCATTGTGGCTTCTGCCAAAAAATACTTACCGGTTTCGCTTAACCAAATGTAAGATACTTCCAACTGGTTCTGTGGCAAAGGGAAAGGCAACGAACTGGTTGGTACACTCACCCAAATAGGCAAGGAGTTGTTTTTTCCTTCAAATTTAAATGAAGTATTTAGGCTGCTTTTAATGCGCAAAGAATTATAATCACCTATAGGTGTTTTAAGAGTTCCCCATCCGTCAACCAAATTATCCAGCCTTAAGGTATAGCTTATTCTAATGGAATCAAAAAGATTGCCTACGCCAAAGGTACTTCCCGGTAAAACCAACTTATTGGCCACCGTATCACGCACCCTTGTTAAATAAGTGCATGGGAAAGAAATGCTTTTTAAGCCAATAAAAGGCTCCCCTCCCAAGAAAGCTGCTGCTGGATTGGTAACAATCGTTTCAACACCTGTTGCATTAACACTAAGAAACGAAACATCATCTAATCCACCATCAATAAAAACATGCGAAATATTAGGTGGAGTTGGAATGGGTGATTCATTTGGCGAGACAAAAGTAGCCATAGAAGTATTATTGCGAGCAGCATTGCTATAATCCCATACTTTATTAGCTCCATTTGTGGTACCTAATGAAGAAGAAACGGTTGTCGTATCATATCCATAATAAATGGTATCGCCTATTTGGGCAAAATTGGTTTGTCTCAAAGTGATTTGGCTCTGAGCAAACAAGGCTACCAATAAATTTAGGGTGAGTAGTGTTTTTTTCATGTTGGAAATATTAAACAAGTTAAAAACGAATGTGAAGTTTCTTTTACTTAGACTAAGGTACTAAAAATTAAGTTGTTTAAGCTAATTATTTTTTTTGCCCAATTTGTGTTTAATAAATTCTAAAGCAATAGGAATCAAAGAGATAAGGATTATGCCAAATACCACCAATTCAAAGTTTTTCTTTACCCATGGATGGCTTCCAAACATATATCCTGCTAAAGTAAGCAAGGTAACCCAAACAATCGCACCTGCAATACAATAAGTAATGTACCTCCGGTAGGTCATATTTCCAACCCCGGCCACAAATGGCGCAAACGTGCGTACAATAGGCACAAATCGTGCTAAAATAATGGTGCGAGCCCCGTGTTTTTCGTAAAAAGTATGGGTTTTGTCCAAATAATCCTTCCTAATGGTAAATATCCCGAAAAGCTTGGCTCCTTCGCCTTTTTTGGCCAAGAAACGGCCTATAAAATAATTGGTGTTATCTCCTGCTAACGCTGCGCAAATCAATAAAACAATAATGAGTGCTACATTTAAGTTGTTTGCTTCATTGGCGGCCAATGCCCCCGCTGCAAATAGCAATGAATCACCGGGTAAAAAAGGAGTAACTACCAATCCTGTTTCTGCAAAAACGATAAAAAACAACAAAAGGTACACCAATGCTCCATAGTCTTGCACAAATGCTTGCAAGTGGTCATTAATGTGAAGGATAAAATCAATTATTTCTTTCATAGAGATTTAAATTGCTGCAATGTTAAGCATTATTAGTAATTTTGTGTGTGCTCAAAAAAATTATTACTTACTCCATCATGGCCGTTTTAGCACTGGCAATCATCAATGTATCCGCTTGTAAAACAAGTAAAGGAAGAAAAAAAGG
>RDYC01000048.1 GCA_004293295.1 Bacteroidota bacterium | reverse complement strand
CTTAAATAAAATCTGTGACAGACGTGGCGAATCTGAAACCACCCCGTCTGCTTCGCATCCACCCCTCCTATCGCTTTGCGCAGGAGGGGAGAACTGATCTATGACCCGTCCTAAAAAAAGTTTACAGTTTAACTGTTGTTTTTAGTGTTTGTCCTGGTACAAATTTACATTTATAATTTAATCCTAAAATGGGTTTACATTTTTCTTTTTCATCATTCAACCCATTTGCTTTTTTGTAGTAGTTTTTCCATAGTCTTCTAATTTCATTTTCGACATGATTTGTATGGATTGTTGCCGGTGTATGATTGTTAAGACTACTATGTGGCCTGTCCTCATTGTATAGTTTCACAACTGCCTTCAGTACTTCCTTTGCATGCGTGATGCTGGTAATCTTATAATCATACAAGTATTCTCCTTTGATGATTCCATTGATTCGCTCGGCAATGGCATTCTCCAAAGGATCTCCATTTTCTGTCATCGATATTTTAATATTCTGTTTTTGTAATACCGAGACGTACTGTGAACTGCAATATTGCGAACCTCGATCTGAATGATGGATAAGCCCTGTATGTCCTGATTTCAATGACTTCATGGCCATCTTCAATGCAGCAACACTTTCAATGGCTTCCATGTTTTCAGCTACTTGATAGCCCACGATTTTTCTAGAAAATGCATCAGTAATAAAACTGATGTAGTAATGTCCACCCTTTGTTTTCCAATAGGTCAAATCACTCACCCAGATGTGATTTGGCCCCATTGGCTCTTGTTCTCTGATGAGGTTCGGATACTTGCGCATCCAATGATTAGAGTTGGTGGTGACGTGATAGCGTCTTCTTTGTTTTACCAAAAGATGATGATCTCGCATCAAATCAAAAAATGCATCGCGACCCATTTTTATATCATGCGAGTGCATAAACGGCTCTAGTTTGTGAAAGAGCTTGCGACCTCCCAAACGCTTGTGAAGCATACGGACGTTCTTTATTTCATTCACAACGATTTCATGCTCCAATGCTTGATGATAAACATGTCGTTTGCTCTGATAATAAGCCTGTCGGGTAATACCAAACCATGAGCATAGGTCGGCTAAACCTAGTCTCTTGAAGCGTTGCTTCATTTCTTCTACGGTTTGGTGTTGTACTTTTTTCGGATAGGGATATTAAACTCTCGTTCGGCAATATCCACCATCGTAGAAAAAGCAATGGCCTTCATTTCAGCCATTTGGACTTGTTTCTCCAATTCTGCAATGCGCTTTTGAAGTTGTAATTTTTCAAAATCGACAATGTCAGACTCGGTTTTTTTCTTTGATTTTGCCATTAAAGCAAAGTTAGAATTTTTTTTCGAGCCTTCACCGATTCCAAATTGCCGCATCCATTTCGAAATTTTTCCATGGTCTTCCGCATAACCAGTGTATCGATGATAAACAGCCGTTCGCGTCTCTTTTCCACTCAAGAAATCCTTGATTATCGTGAGTTTTTCTTCATCGGATAGAATCAATCGTCCGTTCACAAATTGTCCTAACTGGGGTTTACATTTTTTTTCCATTTGGCTTTTTTTTGTGTAAACCTATTTTAGGACGAGACAAAACGGTTTCGGTGCGACTTGATTTTTTGGCTACTTTTTGATTAAGCAAAAAGTAGCATAGAAAGAAAATAATTTCAAAATGAAAAATCCTGAAATGGAT
>RDYC01000047.1 GCA_004293295.1 Bacteroidota bacterium | reverse complement strand
TATTGCTTTAGGGATAGGTGGTTTTCCAACGGGGCGTATTATAGAAATTTATGGGCCTGAATCGTCAGGTAAAACAACGTTGGCGCAACATGCCATTGCACAGGTGCAAAAACGTGGTGGCATGGCTGCATTTATTGATGCAGAACATGCTTTTGATAAAGGTTATGCGCAAAAGTTGGGTATTGATGTAGATAACCTACTGGTGTCGCAGCCTGATGACGGAGAACAAGCATTAGAAATTGCGGATGCACTGATTCGTTCAGGTGCAATAGACATTATTGTGATTGACTCGGTAGCTGCATTGGTGCCTAAGGCCGAAATTGAAGGTGATATGGGCGATAGCAAAATGGGCTTACAAGCGCGTTTAATGAGCCAAGCACTACGTAAGCTTACCGGTACGATTAACAAGACAGGCTGTATTTGTATTTTTATCAATCAGTTGCGTGAGAAAATTGGTGTGATGTTTGGCAACCCTGAAACCACTACAGGTGGTAATGCACTTAAGTTTTATGCTTCAGTACGTTTGGATATTCGCAGAATTGGTCAGCTTAAAGAAGGAAATGATATTATTGGTAATCGCACTAAAGTAAAAGTAGTTAAAAATAAAGTAGCTCCGCCATTCCGTACAGTTGAGTTTGATATTATTTATGGTGAAGGAATATCTAAAGTTGGTGAAATTGTAGACCTGGGTAGCGAAATGGAAATTGTGAAAAAAAGCGGTTCATGGTTCAGTTATGGTGATACGAAGTTAGGTCAAGGACGTGAGGCGGTGAAGCAATTGTTTTTAGATAATCCCGAATTGGCTGATGAAATTGAAGTTAAAATAAAGGAAAAAGCCTTTGAGGGTGCCTATACAGGTAAAGTTGAGTTAGGAGGAGAATAGGCAAGTTCACATTGTTTTATAAAAAAAGCCAATAACTCAACAGTTATTGGCTTTTTGATTTTTATAAGACCTACCAATTATTACGGATTATTGTTTCAGTTGCTTTTGAATAACCTCTGCAATACTTTTATAATCAATACCCATATGCGATTCGTGATAAATGCATGCTCCCTTTTTTATAATTAACACTTGCGGTGATTCATGCTTTATTTCATAATGGTCGGCTATTGCATTTGAGGTGGTGCGGTGAGCAAGCAAATCCAAATAATAAGGCTTGATGTATTCCATCTCTTGCTCATTCCAGTTCCTTTCTAACCGATTTAATGCAGCAGCACTGATGCTGCAGCTTGTGCTGTGCTTAAATAACAACACTGGATATTCATGCGACAATACATCAATATCTATGAGTTGTTCAATTTGTGCTAACTTATTCCAATTCATGATAAAATTAATATTTTAAGTTGAGGTGTTTGTTAATATACTGAACAGATTTATTCAATGCTTGTTTGGTAAACTCAGCGGAAAAAGTATTATTAATAGGGTTAATAAAGCCATAGGCAACCGGGTAGTAACAAACAATCAATTTTTTTTGAGCAAGTTGCATTTGTGTCTCAAATTTTTTTACCAGAGAGGTATCTATAAGTTGGTCATTTGTGCCAAATATGCCCAATACTTGGCAGCTTAACAGCTTTAGTTTTTGCACATCTAATTCAGGCATGCCATAATGTAACACACATGCCTTTACTTGATTGGCGTGATTGATGGCTGTTTTTAAACTGTAACCTCCTCCCAAACCCCATCC
>RDYC01000215.1 GCA_004293295.1 Bacteroidota bacterium | reverse complement strand
ATTAAATGATTTGGCACTAAACAAAGCACTTTCTTCTTGCGTTAGCAAACAATTTTCCAGCGCTGCGGTAATTTGAGCTTTATCCATCTCCTGCCCAATAATTACCCATTCCGTTAACCTATCGCCCCATTGTTTACTCCATTTCCCCTCAATATATGCTTGATTATCAACATAAGCAGCATGTTTTATCCGTTCGTCAAATGGCAATGCACACCACCAAATTCCTGCTTTTTCTATTCGTGAACTCCCACCCGCTTGACCAAACACCATTGCATCGTCAGGCCGGGAAGCAATCCAAAACATGCCTTTTGTACGAATAATGTTATTGGGGAATTCATGGTTGAAATAATGCCATAACCGCTCTGGGTGAAAAGGCCTTTGCGTTTTAAAAATAAACGATGTAATTCCATACTCTTCCGTTTCTGGCGTATGTGTTGTAGCCAGCTCTTTTTGCCACTCTTCGGTTGCACTAGCTTCATCAAAATTAAACAATCCGGTACTGAGTATAGCTTGAGGTGGTACCACTGCAAATTGGCTTTGCAATACTGTTGCCTTAGGATTAATACGGCTGATTAAAGCCGCTATCAATTCCACATCCTGCTTCCTTACCAAATCCGTTTTGTTTAAAATAATAACGTTGGCAAATTCAATTTGATCTACCAATAAATTTACGATTTGCCTTACATCTCCAACATCATCAGTTAGTTTTCGGTCAACCAGTGTTTCAACAGAACTAAAATCCTGAAAGAAATTAAAGCAATCTACAACTGTTACCATGGTATCCAGCGTGCTAAACTTAGATAAGTCAATGCCTTTTTCTTCATCAATAAAACTAAACGTTTGAGCAACCGGCAACGGTTCCGAAATTCCCGTACTTTCAATCAACAAGTAGTCAAAGCGATTTTCGTTAGCTAACTTTTCAACCTCCAACATCAGGTCTTCACGCAGGGTGCAGCAAATACAACCATTACTCATTTCCACAAGTTTCTCTTCCGTTCTTGAAAGGGTGCGTTGGTTTTCTACAAGTTGTGCATCAATATTTACCTCACTCATATCATTAACAATAACTGCCACCTTAAGCCCTTGCTTATTGTGGAGAATATGATTGAGTAAAGTGGTTTTCCCTGAGCCTAAAAAGCCACTTAATACGGTAACTGGAAGTTTTTTCATCTTTATAAAATTTACGGCTTAATGCACATGAAAACTAAGCGTGCGAGTATTGGCATTGTTATTTTGATCTTTCACTGTAATCACTAAATCATAATCACTGTGTCCAGTAGTTTGAATTTTATGTGAGGTATCAAATGAATAGGTATTGATACCATTTACCAATGGACTGTAATTGATAATGGTTGAACCATCTTTACGCAGGGTAATATTTGCCTCCTTTAATGTTGAGTTGTGTGCAAAATCACCACGTATGCGCATTACAGAACCATTTTGAAACTGACTGCTTGATGTTGGCGAAAGCAAATTGATACTTGGGCCATCTGCATTAGATACATTTGTTACAGTAAATTTAACCATTTGCTGTTGCTGAATATTTCCATCATGATCTTTGTTAATCACAGAAAATTGCATGGCGGATGTTTCGTTCACACGTGGTATAAACGACAATGCCGTAGTAAGTTCTTTATTGTGTGAATGCCCATTATAAGAATAGGCCGTGTTACCCGTGGTTAAGTTCTTTACCTCCAACGAGTAATCATGCAGATCCTCCTCGCTTTTCATGTTTACACGTAACCATAAGGTGTCTCCCTCATTATAGGTTGCACCTTCAGTGGGATTTATAAATGTTACAATAGGCTTTTTATCGCCATGCTTATGGTCATCATCATGATCCTTACAGCCATTTAATGTAAACAAAGCTGTAATCATTAGTGCCTGTAAAATGTGCTTATTTGTTTTCATCTGTTTTTTGTTTAATAAGAACTGCAAACATAGCACATAAATAATTAAATACAACAATGTTGCATTTGCAACAATCAAACATTTATTATATCTTTGACGTATGCCAAATGTAGAAAAGTTAATTGCCCTATTGAAATCACATGGTTTTAAAAAAACCCCCGCACGGATTCGTGTGCTTGAAATACTCACAAAATCAAGTAAAGCTGTTCCTTACAGCGAAATTGAACAACAACTTAAGGCCATAGCCGACCGAGTTACACTGTATCGCCTGCTTATTAGTTTTGAAAAACAAGGAATTATACATAAAACGCACGACCATTTAGGAACGGTAAAATATGCAATATGCAGTTCTGCATGTGATGCACACGCTCATCATGACGAACATGTCCATTTTAACTGTATAAAATGTAGCGGTACATTTTGTTTAGATACCGTTGTATTGCCCAACATCACGCTACCAAAAGGCTACCTAGCAAATAGCTACCAATTTGCCATTACAGGTATATGTAAAAACTGCATGAGTTAAACAACAAGATAACACCTTGCGCTGTTAAGTCACCAGAATGAAGGTTTGTTTCTATGTTAGATTAAACAACAAGACATACCACTGTCAATATAAACTAGTGTGCGTTGTCAAAATATACCCCTTAAAAAAGCACTTAACATATCACCAATATTTACAAAACAACTTCAATTTCACCCTAATAATTGTTGTCCTTTTAACCCCCTCTAATATTCTTCGTACCAACTAAAATGGGTTTGAATAATTTTTTTCTTCTCCTTTTTAATATGTTGTAAAAATGAAGTCCCAACCGGAGAAAAACTTTTATTCTTTAACCAAATTAAGTTCCAACTCGATTTAATGGGTAAACCTTTAACAGGGATAATCCGAAGATCACCATTGGTAATTTCATTCTTAATCCCAATCAATGGCATCACCGAACAACCCAGCCCAGCAATAACGGCTTGTTTCACGGCCTCGTTTGTAGCCAACTCCAGCTTGCGTTTTACTTTTAGTCCATTACTTTCTAAAAACAACTCCATCACATGCCGTGTACCCGAGCCTTGTTCACGTTGAATAAGTGGCAAGG
Organism: Bacteroidota bacterium; assembly: GCA_004293295.1. Taxonomy (GTDB): domain Bacteria; phylum Bacteroidota; class Bacteroidia; order UKL13-3; family UKL13-3; genus UBA6183. Next base: position 9,745 of record RDYC01000215.1, on the reverse strand, counting down.
TTTCAAGAATACTCTTAGGATAGCGCTCTTCCTTAAACTCCCTTTCTGTGTTGCTTACAAAAAATAATTTGTTTTGCATCAGCTCCTCTTTTTCTACCTGCAATTTATCTGGCAACACAGATACCAGTGCAAAATCCACTTCATTGTGGGCCAAACTCTCAATTACCTTCGCCTTATTGGTTACATCCAGCAACAATTCAATCCCCTCATGCCTCTTTAAAAATTCTGTTAAAAAATAGGGCATCACATATTTACCCGTTGAAACCACTGATATTTTTAACCTCCCTGTTAATTGCCCTTTATAAGCTGATGTTTTATAGTTAATGGCATATACCTCATGCAATATGTTTTCAGCGGCAATGGCTATCTCTCGGCCAAAATCGGTAATGTACAATTTGCGGCCAATAACTTCCGTAAGCGGTATGTCAAATTGATCTTGAAAGTTTTTAAGTTGTATGGATACCGCAGGTTGCGTGAGATTAAGTGCCAATGCAGCCTTAGTAATACTTTCTGTCTGGGTTATTTTTAAGAAAATATGCAGTTGGTTAAGGGTATAATTCATAAAAAAATTTAATGCTTTCTATTTCAAATATAAATAAAAACATATGCTTTAGATTCAGCAGATTTGCCGTACAACTTAAACCAGATACAATAATGAAAAAAATTACCGTAGCTAAAGGTGATGGCATAGGACCAGAAATTATGGACGCCACATTAAAAGTAATTAAAGCAGCAGGTGCACAAATTGATATTGAAGAGATAGAAGTAGGCGAAAAAGTTTACCTCGCTGGAAATACTGCTGGTATAGCCAAAGAATCATGGGATGTTATCCGCAAAAACAAGGTGTTTTTAAAAGCACCTATTACAACCCCTCAAGGTGGTGGGTACAAAAGTTTAAATGTAACCACCCGTAAATTTTTGGGACTTTACTCCAACGTGCGCCCTTGCATGAGTTTACACCCGTTTGTAAGTACTAAGCACCCGGTAATGGACTTGGTTATTGTACGTGAGAATGAAGAGGATTTGTATGCGGGTATTGAACACCAACAAACAGATGAAGTGGTACAATGTTTGAAATTAATTAGCAGACCGGGATGCGAAAAAATTGTGCGTTACGCCTTCGAATACGCCAAGCAATACGGACGCAAAAAAGTAACTTGTTTTACCAAAGACAACATCATGAAACAAACTGATGGTTTATTTCATCAGGTATTTAATGAAATAGCGGTAGAGTATCCGGAAATTGAAAACGAACATTGGATTATTGATATCGGAGCCGCTAAAATGGCCGATACCCCTGAAGCATTTGATGTGATTGTGATGCCAAATTTATATGGTGATGTGTTATCGGATGTGGCTGCCCAAATTGCGGGTTCAGTTGGTTTGGCCGGCTCAGCCAATATTGGCGAAGAGTGCGCCATGTTTGAAGCCATACATGGTTCAGCTCCGCGCAGGGCAGGGCAAAATATGGCAAACCCTTCTGGCTTATTGCAAGGTGCCATTCTTATGCTAAACCACATCGGACAAACAGACGTAGCAGAAAAAGTACAAAACGCTTGGTTAAAAACCATTGAAGATGGCATACATACTTATGATGTGTATAAGGAAGGTGTAAGCACACAAAAAGTAGGTACACAAGAATTTGCTGATGCGGTAATTGCCAACCTTGGTCAAAAACCAAAAACACTTAAACCGGTAAATTATGCAAACGGAGCAACGTTAAACTTACCTAAATATACCCGCAAACCGGCAGCTAAAAAAGACCTTGTTGGCGTTGATTTGTTTGTACATTGGAACGGAACTTCGGCTGATGAATTGGCAGAGAAAGTAAAACTACTGAACACCGCTGAAGTTGAACTTACCATGATTACCAACAGAGGTATTAAAGTTTGGCCAGAAGGGTTTGAAGAAACCTTTTGTACCGACCACTGGCGTTGCCGCTTTAAACCAATTGGCGAAACAGTAATGACCAAAGAACACATCATAACCCTGCTGCAAGCAGCCAACAGCAATGGTATTGATGCAATCAAAACTGAAAATCTTTACCACTTTGACGGTAAACCAGGTTTCTCATTAGGCCAAGGACAATAGTTTTAACCCCTAATAGTATAAACATGAAAATTCAACTTATTCAAGGCCATTTCTCTGCGGCAGATGCCATTGATATTGTTACCCGTATGATTCATGCAAAAATCAAATTTCATGAAGATAAAATTTATGATGATAGCGGAGAGGAAACAATTAAAATGCGAGAAACACGCATTAAACAATTGCAAAAAGATTTGTTTGACTTACGCAGGCAAATCGAATCAACCAAGGGGATGATTGACATTCAGGCAGAGATGACAGTTGCTTAACATGTTTGGCGGTAGAACTTTACTTATTGCCACTAAGCACAAAAAGGAACAGGTAATTGCACCCACGCTGGAAGCAGTGCTTCGCGTGGTGTGTATTACCCCTCAAGATTTTGACAGTGATCAATTTGGTACGTTTACCGGAGAAATTGAACGCACTTTTGACCCCATTACCACTGCCAGAAAAAAGTGCGAATGGGCCATGGAAAAATACCAGGTTGACTTGGCCATAGCCAGTGAAGGTTCATTCGGGCCCCACCCCGAAGCCTTTATGGTACCTGCAAATGAGGAGAGGCTGCTGTTGTTAGACCATAAATACAACCTGGAGATTACGGCCGTTACACTCACCACCAAAACCAATTTTAATGGTGCAGAAGTAACCAACAGAGAAGCACTTACTACTTTTGCCAAACAAGCCTTGTTTCCATCGCACGCGCTCATTCTTCGCAAATCAAAAAACAATGCCGATGAGTTAATCAAAGGCATTACAAATTGGGATGATTTGCACCGCCACTTTGATGATTACCGCAACAAGTATGGGAAAGCTTACGTAGAAACAGACATGCGTGCCATGTTTAACCCCACCCGCATGCAAGTGATTGAACAAACCACACAAAAACTCTTGCAAAAAATACAATCACAATGCCCCCAATGCCATACACCCGGTTTTGATGTAACGCAAGTAATTAAAGGCTTGCCCTGCGCCTTCTGTGGTTTACCTACCACTTCTGTTTTAAGCTTAATAAAAACGTGCAAGGCTTGCTCACACCAACAAACCGAAAAGTACCCACAAGGCAAAACAACAGAAGACCCCATGTTTTGTGGTGTTTGTAACCCGTAAACGGTAAACCGTTTTCTGCCAAAATTCCATTTCGTATTTGCGAAATATTGGCCTAATTTGCGCAGGTATTTATGAGCAAAACACCAAAAAGATACTTAATAACAGCGGCACTGCCTTACGCAAACGGGCCTGTGCATATTGGCCATTTGGCTGGATGTTACTTACCAGCCGATATTTATGTGCGTTATTTAAAAGCAACGGGCAAAGATGTTGTTTTTATTTGTGGCAGTGATGAGCATGGAGTGCCCATTACCATTAAAGCCAAAAAAGAAGGCGTTACCCCACAGCAAGTGGTAGATAAATATGATGGCATCATGAAAAATGCTTTCAAAGATTTTGGAATAGATTTTACCTACTATGGCCGAACCAGCAGCAAAACACACCACGAAACGGCCCAAGCATTTTTTAAAACATTATATGATAATAGGGTATTTAAAGAAGAAATCACCCAACAATATTTTGATACTGAAGCCAATCAATTTTTGGCAGACCGTTACATTACAGGTATTTGTCCGCGCTGTGGCAACCCCAATGCTTATGGCGACCAATGCGAAAAATGTGGCACCAGTTTAAGCCCTACTGATTTAATCAACCCAAAATCAGCGTTGAGTGGTGCAGTTCCCGTGTTAAAAGAAACTAAAAACTGGTTCTTGCCTATGGGCGATATTCAGCAAAGCGATGCTTTTCAAGCATACATTAAACGTTTTGATGGCTGGAAAAGCAACATCAAAGGGCAATGCCAAAGCTGGTTAAATGATGGACTTCAATCCCGCGCCATGACCCGTGATTTGGATTGGGGTGTACCTGTGCCAATTGATGGTGCAGACGGAAAAGTACTTTACGTTTGGTTTGATGCGCCTATAGGGTACATCAGTGCTACAAAAGAATACTTTAAGGGAAGTAATGAATGGGAAAAGTACTGGATGGATGAAGATACCGCATTGATTCACTTTATTGGTAAAGACAATATTGTGTTTCATGCCATCATTTTCCCGATGATGTTAATGACACACGGCAACTACATTTTGCCTACCAATGTTCCGGCAAATGAGTTTCTAAATCTTGAGGGCGATAAAATTTCTACCTCACGCAACTGGGCGGTTTGGTTGCACGAATACCTAATTGATTTTCCAAACAGGCAAGATGAATTGCGCTACGTGTTAACCAGCATTGCTCCTGAAACAAAAGACAGTGAGTTTACCTGGAAAGATTTTCAAACGCGTGTAAATAGCGAATTGGTAAGCATATTTGGCAACTTTGTAAACCGGGTGTTGGTGTTGTGTGATAAATATTATGGTGGCTTAGTTCCACAAGTTAATACACCAATTAATGATGAAAAGTTAGTGGCCTCTCGTAAACTTTGCTTTGAGTCCATCACCAATAGTTTACAAGCCATGGTTGAAGATTTAGATGCGGTAAAATTACGTGATGCACAGGCTGAATTTATTAACGCTGCACGAGCCGGTAATAAATATTTAGCGGATACAGAACCTTGGAAATTGGTAAAAACAGATGAAGAGGTCGTAAAAGCAATTTTGTTTGATGCGCTACAAATTTGCGCAAAACTATCCATTGCTGCCGAGCCTTTCCTGCCAAATACTGCCGCCAAATTAAAAGCCATGCTTAATGCCCACAACTTGCAATGGAATAGTTTGTTTAATGAAACCCTCATCAACAGCGGGCACCAACTCAACAAGGCCGAAATTTTATACAAGCAAGTTGAAGATACCGAAATACAACCTCAGCTTGACCGCTTGCACCGCATCAAAACAGAAAACGAAACCGGCACCAAACAAAACGAACCCAATCAGGCTTCAGAAAATCGGGAAACAGCAAACCATCATCCGGTAAAACCAGATATTACCTATGATGATTTTGATAAAATAGATTTACGTGTTGGTAAAGTGCTGGAAGCAGAGCGTGTACCTAAAGCCGATAAATTGTTAAAACTTACCGTTGACTTAGGCTTTGAAAAACGCACCATTTTAAGCGGTATTGCGGAGTATTACCAACCGGAAGAATTGGTGGGCAAACTGGTAACTGTGGTGGCCAATTTAGCACCCCGCAAAATAAGAGGAATAGAAAGCCAAGGCATGTTGCTGATGGCAGGAAATGATTTTGGGAAACTTTATAGTGTAAGTGCTGAAAAAGACATTGAGCCAGGAAGCGTGGTAAAATAACCACCATTAATGCTGGTGCTCTTCTTCTTTTAAAAACTCAAACGAGCCCATCATGGCTTCAATTTCTTGTTTTTCCAACTCAGGCACGTCCATGTTTTTCATGGCTGTTTGCACGGTATAAGTAAACAACACCACCCTACTATCTTTAGCAGTGGCCCAGTAATACACTGTGTAACTTGCGCCATTTACATCATGTTCTTTCACAAACGAAACAAACCTGTTTTCGTTGGCGGCATAAAGTGCAGGTTCAAATGCGCTGTTTTGTTTGTAAACTTCATCCAGCATTTTTTTTGCCGCATCTTCACCGGTAAACTCATTGGGGAGTAACATGGTGCGCAAAACACCTTGCCCGCCATTGGGTTGATAAAAAATATAATGTCCTGCTTCATCCGTTTCTTGCAACCAATGGGTTGGATAAGCAAATGCAAAAAAGCCATGAAGAGATACAAAACGTTGGGTACTATTGTTCATAATAACTCGCTATCCAAAATTAATTTCTGTACTATCGCCAATGTTTAAACTTTGTTTCATGCCCTTCAATAAGGCATCATTTCCTATTACCGAACGATCAAGTATGGCATATTCTATTTGGGCATAAGGCCCGATAATACTTTCTTTTAACACCGCATAATTTAATATGGCATTGTCCCCAATTGAAACATTAGGGCCAATAATAGAATTACTTATTTTACAATTCTGCCCGATAAAAACAGGAGGGATGATTATCGTATTTTCAAACTTGTATTTGGTATTATCGTAATTTATTCGCTTTAACAAAGTGGCGTTAGTGTCTAACAAAATTTCTTTCTTACCACAATCAAACCAATTGTCCACATCAATGGTTCGCATCTCAACCCCAGTTTCAATCATCCGCATCAGTGCATCTGTTAAATGAAACTCATTTCTTGAGGTGATTTTTTGCTTCATGTTGTATTCTATGGCCTCAAAAAGTACCGCTGACTCTTTTATCCTGTATATCCCAACTAATGCCAAGTTGCTCTTTGGTATGGATGGTTTTTCAACCAGTCGTTTGATTGTTCCATCTCCATTCATCTCCGCTACTCCAAAATACCTGGGGTCATCTACCTTTTTAACACATAATGTAGTTTGAGGCTGTGTCATTAAGTTGTTTATATTAACATCAGCAATGGTGTCGCCCAAAACAATTAACAATTCGTCATTATTGAGCTTATCCTTGGCCAGCCAAATAGCATGTCCGGTTCCCTTTCCGGTAGTTTGTATTACAAATGATGCCTTAATTTCAGGATATTGAGTTGAGATGTAATTTTCAATTTTATCCCCCATGTAACCGATAATAAAAACATACTCTTCTATACCAGCATTTATTAAGGTATCTATGATATGTCCTATTATGGGCTTACCGGCAATGGGAATCAACGCTTTTGGCTGCGTGTGGGTATGGGGTCTTAACCGGGTGCCTATACCGGCTACTGGTATTACTGCTTTCATAAATATTTATTGGTAATCAAGTGTAGTTTTGAATACAATACCTCAAAGTTAAGTGTTTCCCTTTTGCATTCAAGGCAATTTACTAAATTGCAACCGTTAAATAAAGATTAATGAAAAGAGATAAAGAAATATTTAACCTGATTAATCAGGAGCTAAATCGCCAGCAACATGGTATTGAGCTAATTGCTTCAGAAAACTTTGTAACCAAACAAGTGATGAAAGCCATGGGCAGTGTGCTTACCAATAAATATGCCGAAGGTTTGCCGGGCAAACGTTACTATGGTGGTTGCGAAGTGGTTGATCAGGTTGAACAACTGGCCATAGATAGGCTTAAACAGCTATTTGGAGCAGCATGGGCCAATGTGCAACCACACAGTGGAGCACAGGCAAATGCAGCGGTTATGCTGGCTTGCTTAAATCCTGGCGATAAAATACTAGGCTTTGACTTGTCTCATGGTGGCCATTTAACCCATGGTTCTCCCGTTAATTTTTCGGGCAAACTTTATCAGCCAAGCTTTTATGGTGTTGAAAAAGAAACAGGAAGGATTGACTACGATAAAGTAGAAAAAATTGCCAAAAAAGAGAAACCAAAGCTGATGATTTGCGGGGCTTCAGCCTACAGCAGAGATTGGAATTATGAACGTTTGAGAGCAATTGCAGACTCAGTAGGTGCATTATTATTAGCTGATATTGCTCACCCTGCCGGAATGATTGCAGCGGGTCTGTTAAACAATCCGCTGCCACATGTGCACATTGTAACATCTACCACCCATAAAACGCTCAGGGGCCCAAGAGGTGGCATTATTATGATGGGAAAAGATTTTGAAAATCCTTGGGGACATAAAACACCTAAGGGTGAAGTGAAAATGATGAGTGCATTATTAGACGCAGCAGTATTCCCTGGAACCCAAGGCGGACCACTTGAGCACGTCATAGCATCTAAAGCCATAGCATTTGGAGAAGCCCTTAGCATTGACTTTAAAGAATACATGTTACAGGTAAAAATTAATGCACAAGCTATGGCTAAAGCATTTACCGACCGTGGTTATGAGATTATTAGTGGTGGCACTGACAATCATTTAATGCTTATTGACTTAAGAAGTAAAAACATCAGTGGTAAAGCAGCTGAAAATGCGTTGGTAAAAGCAGATATTACCCTCAATAAAAACATGGTTCCGTTTGATGATAAATCGCCTTTTGTAACCAGCGGTATCCGTGTGGGAACAGCAGCAATAACCACCCGTGGTTTAAAAGAAAAACACATGGAAAAAATTGTTGGCTTCATTGATGAAGTATTGATGAATCCTGAAGATGAAAAGGTCATTAAATCAGTACGCAAAAAGGTAAACAAGTTCATGGAGAAGTTTCCATTGTACAGTTAATCTAATTGAATGATAAAGGATAAAGGCGTATTAATATATTGATACGCCTTTGTTATTTTATGCCTACCAACTTAAGTGTTCCGCCTTTATTGGCTCACCCAAAAAAACACCTGCTTGCTGTTCAAATGAAAAAGCATCATCCGTGGTTACAAACCTCCGGCTTCCACCCGTGCTGCAATATTTCGCCAAGTCTGAATGTCGCGATAAATAATTTACTAAACTATTCGCCACAATTTGTCCTTGGGTTAAAATAGTAATGTGCGCTGGGGTGTATTTCCGTATTTTATCATACAACAACGGATAATGCGTGCAGCCCAATAAAATGGTATCAATTTCAGGCCCTTGTTTTAACAGTTGTTCTATGTGTTTCTGTATAAAATAATCTGCTCCATCACCCAAGTATTCATTGTTTTCTACCAATGGCACCCACATGGGGCAAGCCTCTTGATAAACCTCAACATCAGGATAAAATTTATTGATTTCAACCACATACGATTGGGAAACCACGGTTCCCTTAGTGGCAAATACCCCCACTTGTTTTGTTTTGGTGTATTGCCCCACAATTTCAGTTGTTGGGCGTATTACACCAAGCACCCTTAAAGCAGGGTCAAGTTTGGGTAAATCCTTTTGCTGTATGGTTCTAAGTGCTTTTGCCGATGCTGTGTTACAGGCCAGAATAACCAAAGGACAGCCTTGGTTAAACAAATGCTTTACACATTGCAACGTGTACTCATAAACGGTTTCAAAACTACGCGTACCATAAGGTGCCCGTGCATTATCTCCCAGATACAAATAATCGTATTCCGGTAAGGTATTCATAAACTCCTTTAGTACAGTTAATCCTCCATAACCACTATCAAAAACACCTATTGGCCCAGATTTAATCATGTTGCTAATATACGTATATTACAATTGCATATTCCCTAAAATGGCCGCCAACAAAGTTGGCGGCCATTTTACGCTAGCTTCAATAACAACCGCTCACTTATTCAACCGTTATCTTCTTTAACGCAGTGCCTTTGTTGGTTTCAACACTTATAAAATACATTCCCACAGTTGTTAATTCTATGCTTGTTGATTCACCCTCGTAAATCTTTTTTCCAAGCATATCGTAAATTGTTACCTTATTTATCTGAATACCGGGGAAACCACTTATATGAACCTGTCCATTACTTGGCACCGGAAATACTTGGACCATGTTGTTTATTGCTGCTTGCTCTTTAATTCCGGTAAATTTCTTTATGGAAAGTGGAATACTATCATACGCAAATGTCCATGGCAACTTATTGGTTGCAAACTCCTTTACCAGCAAGTATCCATTTGCAATAAGCGTTGATGGAACCGTATAAACCAAACTATCAACAACCCTGTATTGTGCAATAACCTCTTGAGTTGGAGTGCCGCTTACATCATAGTTAAAATAAACCATCACCGAATCTGCAAATGTTTTGCTCCATTTAATAGTATAAGTACTATCAGTATACCATTGTGCATTTGAAACCGGTGTTGATACATTAA
>RDYC01000214.1 GCA_004293295.1 Bacteroidota bacterium | reverse complement strand
TTCCGTTTCTTTTTATGGTGAGTTAGGAAATGACTTGATGGAAATTCATTACAATAAAGAATTGAAAACAGAACCAGGGCTTGAATCAAGTTCAATGGAAGATTTCATAATTGTTTGTAGCAATTGCCACAAAGCACTTGATAAAAATTTCGCTTTGCTCAATGCTGATGATTTAAAAAAAATAATTCGCAAGAAATAAAACTGAATGTCAAAACAGAATCCGAAATATGATATTATAAGACCCGAACCTGAAAGTTTACTTCAGTCGGCAAGGTCATTCGGTTACACTGTTGAAACTGCAATTGCAGATTTAATTGATAACAGCATTACAGCAAACGCAAGTGAAATAAAAATAACTTATGGCATTGATAGCTATTCATCTTTTGTAAGAGTTGAGGACAACGGAAAAGGAATGAATGAAAAGGAATTGCTGAATGCAATGAGAGTTGGAAGTTTCAATCCGTTACATTCAAGACATGAAAATGATTTGGGAAGATTTGGTTTAGGATTAAAAACAGCATCATTTTCACAGTGCAGAAGATTGACAGTAAAAACAAGAAACAAATCAGGCAAAGAATTTATCCGTTGTTGGGATTTGGATGTTGTGGCAAAAGAAGAAGATTGGGTTTTGCTTCGTGATTGTGCCGACAAGAAATCAGAAAAAAACCTTGCAGGTTTTTCTTCTGATGGTGCAGGGACAATAGTTCTTTGGGAGAAATTGGACAGGTTGGTTGAGTTAGGAGAATCAAAATCTGACAAAGAACATTTTTACCGCAAGTTTGATAATGTTAGAAAACATTTAGGAATTACATTTCACCGTTTCATTGAAGAAGGTGAAACTTCAATTTTGGTAAATGATGAATTGATAGAAGCAGTAAACCCATTTCATGTTTCAGTTGGAGTTCCTTCAACTGAATTGCAAGAAGAACAACTTTCAATTAGGAATCAGCACATAAAAATTCAGCCGTATGTTTTGCCACACGAATCAAAACTTTCATTGGATGAAAGAAAGGAATTGCAAATCATAAAAGGATGGACAGAGCATCAAGGAATTTATTTGTATCGCAACAAACGATTGATTGCAGACGGAACTTGGCTTGATTTGAATTTCAGAAAAAAGGAAAGCCAACGGCTTTGCAGAATTTGTATTGACATTCCAAACACACTTGACACCGAATGGCAAATTGATGTAAAGAAAGCATCTGCAAAAATTCCTGATGTAATCCGCAAGCGGATTAAAAGCATTTGCTTTTCATCAATAGAAAAAGCAATTAAAATTTACACAACACGAGGAGCATACATAAGAAGGAAAGGACAGAAAAAGGAAATCGTTTATCTCTGGTTGGCAAAACAAAAACACGGCATCAAAAATTATTACATCAATGAAAAGCATCCGTTGTTTGAATTGATTGCCGACTACCTTTCTGATGAATCAGATGTTTTCAAAGATTACATGAAACTGATTGCAGAAGCAATTCCAGTGAACTTGATTGCAAATGATTTTTCAGACCCCGAAACAATTATTGAAACTCCATTGCAGAATAAAACTTCTGCATTAGAAAAAATATTTGAAAGTGCATTGACGGTTTTAGTTGGTGCAGGACATTCAGAAGCAGAAGCAAAAAAACAACTTAACGCAATGGAAGTATTCCAAAAACTTAACAACAAAGCATGATTCATTTTAACGAACTAAAATCAAATGCAAGGAGCTTGTTTGAAACATTCAAGAAAGCACTCGACTTTGAAACGGCAATTACGCAAGCCATCTCAACGGTTTGCACACCATTCACAGCCGACCAAATTATTCTCACAGGAAAAGCATTTGCTTCAATGGATGAGGTAAAAGAATTTATCCGTCATGAGTTGGAAGAAGAAGTAAACTTAATTGTAGAGGAAGGAACACACTATTCACTTACCGACAGCGAAGGACACAACGATTGGTATAGAGCAAAAAAAGCAGATGATAAAATCAATTTCAGATTTTGGAAACGATACAGAAAATATTTAACGCACATAAAAGGTTGGGCTGAAAGTTCAGCAGATAAAATTGATACAATCTCTGATGAAATAATGGAGGACATTGAAGACCCAATTGTTCCTAACAGACCGTTTGACCGCAGAGGTTTAGTTGTTGGTTATGTGCAGTCAGGTAAGACGGCAAACTTCATGGGCATCATCAACAAAGCAATTGATTCAGGTTACAGAATAATTATTGTGTTGGCTGGTATGCACGAAAATTTAAGACAGCAAACACAGGAAAGAATAGACGAAGAAGTTTTGGGAATTGACACAAACCCCGATGAAAAGCAAAAACGAATTGGTGTATCAACACTCCCCGGAGAAGTTTACATTCCGATTGATTACTTCACTGAATCAAATTTGAAACCGAACAAGACAGGTGATTTCAATATTAAAAAATCAAGAGGCACAGCACCAAGCAGCGACAGACCAATAATTTTTGTTGTAAAGAAAAACAAATCTATCTTGAATAATCTTAGAGATTACTTTCAGCATTGGATAAATATCTTTGATGATGATTTTACTTACAAGAAAGACGGAGCAAATCAATTCAACAATTTACCTTTGCTAATTATTGATGATGAATCAGACCAAGCATCAGTAAACACAAAAGCACCGCAAGACAAAGCAGGTGAAGAATTAGACCCAACAGCAATCAATGATTGCATCCGACAAATTTTAAATCTTTTCAGACAAAAAGTTTATATCGGTTACACCGCTACACCATTTGCAAATATTTTCATTCATCACGAAAGACAGCACAGCGTATTAGGAAGAGATTTGTTTCCTTCTGCTTTTATAAAAACTTTGGGAGCACCTTCAAACTATTTAGGACCGAAGGAAGTTTTCGGTTTGAAAGATGGAAGTGAAAACGGTTTGCCGATTTACAGAGAAGTAAATGATGCAGGGCTACCGATGCTAAGTGCAGGGCTTGACAATTTTACTTTCATGCCTATCAGACATAAACCTGATTACATTCCAACAGAGTTACCAAACTCTCTGAAAGAAGCGTTACGAGTGTTTGTGCTTGCGTCAGCAGTGCGTTGGCACAGGAAGCAAGAGAGCAAGCACAACACAATGCTATTGCATTGCACACGATACAATTCAGTTCAAATTGCATTTGCCGAATTGGTAGATACTGAAATGAATAATCTTAGAAATTCAATTCTTGCAAATGATGTTGATGTTTTGAATGAGTTGAGGAATTTATATGAAAGTGATTTGACAGCAACAACAATTGAAATGAATATTCAAGTTGTGCCTTGGGGAGAAATTGTTCCGCTGCTTTCAAAAGCAGTAAGAAAAATTGAACCGAAATGTTTAGTCATTAACGGTACAGTTGGCGACATACTGGATTACAAGAGCAAAGCGAAAACTGGATTGAGTGTCATTGCAATCGGTGGCGACAAACTTTCAAGAGGTTTGACATTGGAAGGTTTAACGATTAGCTATTTCACACGAAGCACTTCTTTGTATGATACACTCATGCAAATGGGAAGGTGGTTTGGTTACAGAAACGGCTTTGAAGATTTGTGTAGAATTTATACAACCGCAGAATTGTTCCGTTGGTATAGACATATTTCAACAGCCTTTGAAGCATTGAGAGCAGAGTTTATTGAAATGACACGATTAAAATTAACGCCAAAAGATTTTGGACTTCGTGTTGAAGACCATCCCGATTTGATGGTAACGAATGTGATGAAAATGAGAGCAGCAGTAAGCATGTTGCTTAATTATCAAGGAACACTTACTGAAACAACAACACTTCCATCAGGAGAAAAAATTTTGAAATCAAATTACGAAGCAGCAGAAAATTTCATTTCGTCATTGGGAGAAGTAACAACAAAAGATTTAGGACAAGAAAATGTTTGGCTTGATATTCCAGTAAATAAAATTCAAGATTTTCTTAAAAACTTTCAAACCTACAAAGGTTTGCCTGCTGCAAATTCCATTCGTATCAATCAATACATTGAATTGCAGAAATCACTTGATATAAAAGATTTTCTAAACTGGAATGTTGCTTTGGTTTCGCTTGATGTGAAAGCTAACAGCGAAACACATTCGTTTGCAGGGAAACAAATTGTATTGCCTGAAAGAAAAATTACAGAGAGAAGAACAGACAGATATTTTGTTCAAAGAATGCACGACCCAGTTTTTGAATTTTCTGATTACACAAAAACAGAGAAGAAAAATATCACAGACCAACAGTTATCAAACAAAGAAGCAAGAAGTAAAAGCCCACGGAACAACAGACCGTTGTTGATGATTTATGTTTTGTCATTAGCGGAAGGAAAACCGAAAGTGAAAGTTCCTTTTGAATTTCAGCCAGTAGGTTTTGCAATCAGTTGGCCATCTTCAACAGAAGCCAAGCCAATTAGCTATGTAATAAATTCAGTGTATCAAGAAATTGAAATGACAGAGCATGATTGATTATCGTAAAATATGGAACTCAATCAACAGTGAATCTGACACCACAAATGTCAAGACACAGATTGCAAGAAAGATTCCTACAAAGGGAGTATTTCCAGTTTTTCTTGCAACTGATTTCAAAAAAGGAATTCGTTTGCTTTACATAAAACCTGACAGCGAGCACGATATAATCACAGAAAATTTACCAAGATTCAGAGGACTTGAAATTTCTTTGACAGTAACTTCAATTGGTGGTTATCAAAATCAAGAGTTCATCAAATTCACTCAATCAATTCCAAACACCGAAAACATTTTTGAATCTGTTATCTCTGACATTTGCGAAAATGTTGTTCGCCTACAGAACAAGAAAAATCTTACAGCAGCATTGACAAAAGTGTTGAATGAATGGAAAGTATTTTTTGAGAAACAGCAAAACGAAATTCTTTCAATTTCAAGTCAGAAAGGACTTGTAGGAGAGTTGCATTTTCTTAGAGATTATCTGTTTCAAAAATATTCTTTCACCGATTCACTTTTTTATTGGACAGGTTCAGACAAAACCAATCACGATTTCCAAATAAAAAATATTGCAGTAGAAGTAAAAACAACTTCAAGCAAGCAGCACAAAAAATTTGTCATTTCATCTGAAAGGCAATTGGACAGCACAGGACTTGAACACCTTTATCTTTCGTTGTTTGCTTTGAACTTACACAGCAACATGCCTGAAAGAACTTTGCCTGAATTGATTGGAGAAATCTACACACAACTTCAAGAAGACCCTTTCGCAACATTTCAATTTCAAATCAAACTTGCAAAGTATGGTTACAATGAAATTCATGCAGAGAAATACACAACAGGATTTTCACTTTTTGAAATGAGATTCTTTGAAGTGATAGAAGGTTTTCCAAGATTGTTACAAGGCAACTTACCTGACGGAGTTGGCGATTTGAAATATTCAATTGTTGTTTCGGCTTGCACTCCTTTTGAAATAAAAACAGAAATAAAAAACCATCTTTAAATATGGACTTATCAGAATTTGCGGTTAATTTTTTAGAAGAAGCACTCATCACAGTTGATGAAGAAAAAATCTCACAAGAGGATGCTATCACAATAGACATTCTTGAATACACTATTGATTCAGGTGAAGTAATTGCGGGTGAGTTGTGCCATTATAAAGTGAGAGGAATAAAAATCAACGCATGGAATTATGACGAGGATAATGAGGCGATTGATTTGTTCGTAAGCATTTTTAAAAGCGAGCAGCGACTTACAAAAGTTTCTGATAAAGACATTGCAGATGCTTTTAGCAAAGCTGAGAACTTTTTCTGGTCAGCAAGAGAGGGAAAACTTTCAGCCAAAGTTGATGAATCGGACACCGCAATTTTTGATGTGGTGCAAGTAGTTGAACAAACAAAATACACAGTAAAAAATCTTAGAATTTTTGTTCTCACAAACGGACAGTCATCAGCAGACATAGTTCCTGAAACGAGAGAAGAAAAAGGAATCTACATTGACTTTCAGTTGTGGGATATTGAAAGAGTTTATCAGCAATATTTAATTCGCTCGGGCAAGCAGAAAATTGAAATTGATTTCCTAAATGATTATAATCACAAGCTGCAATGTTTGCACATGGATAAAGTCAGCGAAAAAGTTGATGCTTACTTAGCAATAATTCCAGGGAAAATACTTGCACAGATTTATGGTAAATACAGACAAGGTTTGCTTGAAAAAAATGTAAGAACATTTTTGCAGTTCAAAGCAAAAGTAAATCAAGGCATTAGGGACACAATTAGAAAAGAACCCGATATGTTTTTTGCATACAACAATGGGATTTCTACAACGGCAGAAAAAGTAACAGTTGAGTTTGAAGATAATGTACCATACATAACACGAATAGAAAATTGGCAGGTAGTGAATGGAGGGCAAACAACCGCTTCAATTTTCGCAACATCAACCGACAAGGAAAATGATTTGTCAAAAGTGTTTGTGCAAATGAAAATTTCAGTTGTTGGGAATAAGGGAGAAATAGAAGAAATTGTTCCTAAGATTTCACGTTTTGCGAATACACAAACAATAATTAAAGATTCTGATTTCAGTTCTAACAGTGATTATCACGTAGCAATAGAAAACTTTTCAAGAACCGAGTGGGTTCCAACAAAGACGGGCGGCAAAGCAACTAACAAATGGTTTTATGAGAGAGCAAGGGGTCAATATCTTGATGATAAGTCCAAGAAAGGAGGAAAAGAAAAACTGTTTGAAAAAGAATACCCTAAGAAGCAGAAGTTTACGAAAACTGATTTGTCAAAATATGAAATGAGTTGGTGGCAGAGACCTTATGATGTTGGTAAGGGAGCAGAAAACAATTTCAAAATTTTTACGAAAGAATTAGCAACAGAAAAAAATGACGTTAGTAAAAAATATTATCAACGTTTGATTGCAAAGGCAATTCTTTTTAAAGAGATTGATAGAATAGTTGCAAAAAGAAATTTGGGAGGATATAAAGCTAATATGGTTTCATACATTCTTGCATGGCTTTCATACAAGTCAAACAAGAAATTAAATCTTGATTCCATTTGGGAGAATCAAATAATCTCTGAACCAATCAATAACCTTGTTGAACAAATGATTGATGTAGTTTGGAAACACATAAACACACCTTCAAAGCAAGGGATGAATATTGGTGAGTGGTGCAAGAAACAAGAATGTTGGTTGACATTGAAAGATAAGTTCATTGAAACAAATTCAATAAGTGATGAAATTAGAACAGAAGCAGATACTTATGTTGAAACTGATTTGGTAGGACAAGAACTTTCACCGCAAGAATCAAAAATGATTGAAGAGGCTGCGAAAATAAAAGGTGAGGTATGGTTTGCACTTTCAAAGTGGGCAAAAGAAAATAATCGCTTTACTCCTTTTGATAGAAAGTTGAGTTACAATTTGGGTGTATTAGCAAACAGAAAAGCAATCCTTTCACCGAAGCAAGCAAAAAACGCTTTAAGGATATTGAAGCAAGCGAAAGACGAAGGATTTGAAGAATAAAAATCAATCGAAATAAAAGATTCCTCAAAAAAAATAAACTTACAAAGCCACACAAAAGCGCATTCAGTTCAATTACCTCCAGTTCCCGCTAACATCCTGTTGGTGGGAACTATACTCCCCCTCACGCGCTTTTAAAAATCACCTCCTTCGGGTAGCTGCAAAACGTCAGGTTGTGAAAAAACTAAATTGATATATTCAAATACCTATGCGAGAATTTTTTAACTATTGGGCCCTAATGTTTTACATTTTTAGTATTTTCACACACTAACGTTAGGTCTCATTTAAAGATACATGGAACTAAAATGGAAAACTACTTTCTTCAATACAAAGTTGTTAGACAAAAATGAGAAGCAAATTTGTTCGTTTGACATTGAAGATATAAAATCTATTACTCTGCTCGACTATCAAATAAGTTCAGCAGGATTTCATAATTATTATGTTCAGGACGGACTTAACCAAGTTATACAAGCGCATATAGACACGACTAATCTTAACTTAATAATAGGTGCGGACAGCTATGAATTCATTTATGAAAACCAACAGCATTGCTACATGAAGTGGGACCAGACCATAATAGCAAATTGCTACAAAGACAATGGTATCTTTAATTCGAGTGGGACAATTATAATCAATGACAATATTTCACACCGACCAATCTTTATATTTGCTCTGTTAGTACTACGAAAAATCGCCTTGAAGGCCGGGACAGACTAACAAGTTGACATCAAATTAAACGTGCCCTAACGCACAACTTCAATCAAAACTGCTACAAGCTGTTTTTGAAACAAAAAGGCAAGTGTTTAGCAGTGATTTAAAAACGTTTCCCAAGCTCGCGCGCATCCCGCAAGCGGGACAAGTCTTATCATGCGTGAACAAAAGTAATCACCACAGGTGTATTGCTAAAGTTTCGTTCTCGTCACAGACCGCAGGTCTGCGACAGCCCATTAAACAAGCCTAACAAATGGGATGCGTTTCGTTCACCCAACGTTTAAGGCATTTCGGCCCCTCGCTCCTACTTAACATCTGCCTTCGCACTGATATTCATCATTTTTAGCTGCACTATTGGCTTCAATGGTTGTTAAATGCTAAATTGTGCCAAAATTATTGCAGGTATGGTATACCAAAACACATTAGCATTTGCTCAACAGCTCGATCAACAAGATACATTGGCCCATTTTAGGGAGGAGTTTCACATCCCCCAAAAAGAGGGCAAACCGATGATTTACCTGTGTGGTAATTCACTGGGATTGCAACCCAAAAGTGTTCGTGCGGCTATTGACCAAGAGCTGAAAGATTGGGCTGAACTTGGGGTTGAAGGGCATTTTGCCGGAAAAAATCCCTGGATGTATTACCACCATTTTTTAACGGAACATGCCGCAGCCGTGGTAGGTGCCAAGCCTAGTGAAGTGGTGGTGATGAACAACCTCACCGCCAACTTGCATTTGATGATGGTGAGTTTTTACCGCCCTACCCCAACACGTTATAAAATACTGATGGAGGTTTCGGCCTTCCCCAGCGACCAATACGCCATGGAAACGCAAGCCCGCTTTCACGGCTTTAACCCAGATGATGCCATTATTGAATTAAAGCCGCGTGAAGGGGAATATACATTGCGTACGGAGGATATTATTTCAACCATACAAACCCATAAAGACGAGTTGGCCATCGTGATGATGGGCGGTGTAAATTATTATACCGGACAAGCTTTCGAACTGGCAAGCATTACCAAAGCTGCACATGAAGTTGGTGCCAAAGTGGGTTTTGATTGCGCACATGCAGCCGGAAATTTATTGTTACAGTTGCATGATTGGGATGTGGATTTTGCGGTGTGGTGTACCTATAAATATTTAAACTCAGGACCCGGTGGAACAAGTGGGGTGTTTGTGCATGAAAGGCATGGCAACAATCCTGACTTAATCCGTTTTGCAGGATGGTGGGGACATGATGAAAAAGAACGTTTCCAAATGAAAAAGGGATTTAAACCCATGGAAGGTGCCGCAGGCTGGCAATTGAGCAATGCACAGATTTTTCCCATGGCCATTCATAAAGCATCGTTGGAGTTGTTTGCCCAAGCCGGAATAAAAAACTTACGGGCCAAAAGTGAACTGCTAACAGGTTATCTCGAATTTATTTTATCGGAATTTTCGGAACACTTAACAGTAATTACGCCAACAAACCCAACGGAAAGAGGTTGTCAACTTTCGATTATTGTGAAAGAAAACGGCAAAAAACTATTTGACTATTTGGAGTCGCAAGGCATTATGCCCGATTGGCGTGAGCCGGATGTAATTCGCATGAGTCCGGTGCCGATGTACAATACTTTTGAAGAGGTGTATCGTATTGGAGAAGCAATGAAAGCATATTTTTCATAACTTTACTAAAAAATTGGTATGGGTTACAAAAACTATTTAGAAGCTAAAGCAGATGTAATGCTTGGAAAACCTGTAATAAAAGGAACCAGAATTACGGTTGAGCTTGTGCTCAAAAAAATGTCAGAAGGAGCAAGTGTTCATGACATCAAAGAAATGTATCCTGAACTCACATCACAACAAATTAATGCTTGTATTGAATACGCTTACGATGTGGTAGCAAACGAAGCATTTTTAAATGATGTAGCCTAATGGTAATTCTGGCTGATGAAAACATTGAACATGCGCTAATAACAAAGCTGAAAGAACATTTTGATGTGATTTCAATTGATGATTCGCACAGAGGAGCGTCAGATACAGAAATTGCAGCACTTGCTGTAAAACAAAATGCCATTATACTTACAGAAGATAAAGATTTTGGAGATTTAGTTTTCATACACCAAAACAATCACCTATCGGTAGTACTTCTGAGATACACCTTTAACGAAAGAAACGAATTACATGAAGTGCTCATTCATTTATTGCAACAAAAATCATTTGAATTAATGGGTAAATTCACTACTGTTACAAGCAAAAAAATACGAACTCGAAACTTATAATGACACAAAAAATCACCATCATAGGCGGAGGATTAGCCGGAAGTTTAGCGGCTATTTATATGGCAAAACGTGGGTTTGAAGTAACCCTGTTTGAGCGCAGACCTGACATGCGCAAAACAAACGTCTATCAAGGACGCTCCATCAATTTGGCTTTAAGCACACGTGGTTTACATGCATTGGAAAAAATCGGCCTGGATAAAGAAATTCTGGCTGATGCCATCCCAATGACGGGACGTATGATGCACAGCAAAACCGGAGAATTAAGTTACCACGCTTACGGAAAAAATGGGCAAGCCATCAATTCAGTATCTCGTGGCAGGTTAAACCAAAAACTGATTGAGTTGGCTGATGAGTTTCCGAACATCAACATTTATTTTAACAGCCGTTGCATTGATGTGGATGTAGACAAAGCGACTGCCACTTTTGAGTTGGAAGATGGTTCGAAAAAAACCATACAAAGCGACCGCATTCTGGGCACAGATGGTGCATTTGCTGCCACACGTGGTAAAATGCAGATTACCGATAGGTTTAATTACTCGCAGCAATATTTACATGTTGGTTATAAAGAATTGAGCATACCCGCAGGAGAAAATGGTGCGTTTTTGATGGAGAAAAATGCGCTACACATTTGGCCACGTGGTTCATTTATGATGATTGCTTTGCCTAACCCGGCAGGTGATTTTACCTGTACCTTATTTTTTCCTTACGAGATTTTTGACCGCCTAAAAACGGATGATGAAATTTTGAACTTTTTTAACCAAGAGTTTGCGGATGCTGTGCCTATGATGCCGACATTGCTGGAAGATTTTAAACAAAACCCGGTAGGTAATTTGGTAACGGTAAAATGTTACCCTTGGGTTAAAGAGGATAAGATTGCTTTAATGGGCGATGCTGCTCATGCCATTGTTCCGTTTTACGGACAGGGAATGAACTGCAGCTTTGAAGATGTGGTGGTGTTTGACCAAATGATTGAAAAATATGGCAATGATTGGAACACCATTTTTGAAGAATACCAAAAGGAACGCAAACCCAATGCCGATGCTATTGCAGATTTAGCGGTGCAAAATTATTATGAAATGGCTGATAAGGTTGGCGACAAACATTTCCTGCATAAAAAGCACCTTGAGCATGATTTATCGGAGTTGTATCCTGATAAATTTAAATCGCAATATGAATTGACCACCTTTAGTTTAAGTGGCTATAAATACGCCCTTGACCAAGGCAAAAAAAATGATGTGTTGTTAGAAAAAATTATAGCTGAGGGTGCAGAAGAAAAAATAAAAGACACCACTTACATGGACAGGTTGTGGCATTTGCTTCAATAACTACGATTACGTTTACATGTTGTTACCCCACGAAAATAGGCGGCTCATTTTACTCACCTTTTTCAGTTGTTTACTGATTCAAACTTTTTATGAAGTTATCGGACTATACCTAACTGCCGGATTGTACGAACTGGTTGGCTTCAAAGATTACCACCTGAGCTTTATGGGTGTGTTAGGCTGTTTAGAGCCAAAAAGTAGAATTGTTGTTGGTTTCCCCATATTCCTATACCAAACAGCGGTTCTTGTTAGCGGTTTTTTAATCAGCAGAAATGCCACTAAACCCATTAGCCTGCTTATCGGTGCTTTATTCACCTACAAGTTTGTTTCAGGTTTTATTACTTATATTTTCATGTGTATAATGATGGGCGAAATCCCGTATTTACCCGATATGGAAGTGGCCAAATTTGAAGAAATTGCGGTACCTGTATTTGGCAACTATTTCAACTATACCATTTTCAACCATGTATTACACTACATAAGCCTAATATTTGCCTTTTATGTTTGTTATCAGCTGGTGGTTAACTATTGGCCCGCTTATTTCCGTAAAATAATTTTCACTTATGGTTTAGCTGGAAGCATTTTAGGCATGTTTATTTGGTATTTTGCCATAGGTTTGTACCTGTTTCCTTATCCTAAATTCTAGTTTTATCGCATATTCGTTATTCCAATTTAATCCGCTTATGAAAAAATTACTGTTTTATTTAGTTGCCCTGTGGTGCGTTGTTGGCACACAAGCCCAAACTGTTTTTCAAAATCCGCCTCAGGAAATATTAAACCTGGCTGATGTAAAGAGACCTCCTCAAACATTAATTAGCCGCAACAACCAGTATTTGGCATTGTTAGAACGACCTTTGTATAAAACAGTAGAAGAATTGGCAGAACCTGAATTAAAATTAGCCGGACTGCGTATTAACCCTGCAAACTTTAATGTGTCAAGAAGTAACTATTTTACGGCCATTGCCATTCAAAAAATTAAGGGCAACACCCCTATTGCCTTAACGGGATTACCTACACCACTAAGGGCGCAATATGTGCAATTATCTCCGGGCGAAAAATA
>RDYC01000033.1 GCA_004293295.1 Bacteroidota bacterium | reverse complement strand
CAAAACAATTTCAACTAGGGTACTGACTGTTTTGGAAACCAATCTTGGAGATGCTACCCAATCAGCCATTGCAAAAGATTGGGCTAGAAAATTTATAATACTCCCTGAATCCTGGACCGGAGGTTTAGTTAAAAAAACGCTTAAATTTACCTAAGATATGACTAAACAAACCCGCCGCAAATTCACGCCTGAGTTCAAGGCGAAAGTTGCCTTAGAAGCCGCCAAAGAACAACTTACCTTGGCACAATTGGCTCAGAAATTTGAAGTAAATGCTGTGACCATCTCCAAGTGGAAATCGGAGTTCTTGGCCAACATGTCAGCAGCTTTTTCCCATGTTAAAGAGCCCTCAAACGGTGAGCCTGAGGTGCCTTCAGAGAAGCTTTATGCACAAATAGGCAAACTCAAAGTTGAGCTCGACTTTTTAAAAAAAAGTGCAAAGAAATTGGGGATACCCGAGAGCGAATGGAAGCCATTAAATTAAAAAAGAGCTCTTTGTCGTTGCGACGACAATGCGAGTTGTTGAGTGTTCCCAGAAGTTCCCTGTACTATGCACCCATCCCTGAAAAGCCTGAAAATCTCAAGATGATGTCACTCATGGATGCTCACCTGACGATTCATCCAACCGAAGGTGTCTTGTCCATGGTGGACTGGCTTCAAGATCGCGGCTATCCTGTGGGTCCAAAGCGCATTAGAAGGATGTTTAAATTGATGGGCCATGAGACGATTTATCGGAGAAAGAACTTAACCAAGGGTACTCTAAAGGCATTTATTAAACCTTACCTCTTGCGTGGTTTAAAAATCGAACGAGCCAATCAAGTGTGGTGTACCGACATTACCTACATCCCCATGGCTAAAGGATTTATGTACATGACCGCATTCATAGACGTTTACAGTCGAAAAATCATGGGTTGGGGTATTAGCAACTCCATGAGCAAGCAATGGTGCATGGATGTTCTAGAAACAGCCATCGCTGAAAATGGAGCGCCTGAAATCATTAACTCAGATCAAGGATCACAATACACTAGCCCCACATGGACAAACTATCTAGAGGATAAAGGAATCAAAATATCAATGGATGGTAAAGGCCGTGCCACCGATAATATTTGGATCGAGCGCTTCTGGAAAACCATCAAGTACAATCACATCTATCTCAACCCTTGCGATACAGGTCTTGAACTCTTTAAGGGAGTTCAGACCTATATCGAATACTACCATCAGAAAAAACATCAAGGAATTGGTTCGAAACCACATGACGCTTACTACAAATCTTTGAAACAAAATGCTGCATAAAACAGCTCAAAATACTAATTTAACATCTCATTCCTTTTAGTTTAGCAACAAGGTAATTTAATTTATTTTTAATTATTTTATTTTGTTTGTTAAATTTGCGTTATTGAATACTTTAGCGACTCTCAAACCTAATTCAAAGTATACCATTTAGAATAACACTGTACAACGAATCCAACCATTTAACTTTTTTATTTTATTTATTGCTAAAAACAACTTGAATTTGTAACTTAACATCGCAATGCTTCTGATCAAACTACAAAGAAAATAAATATTTAAAATTTACATTAAAGATGAGCTACAAGGAAAAATTTGAAAATTCAGATAAAAAAGCACTAAATTCTTTAATTGCAACGAAGATCCTTGATTTAATGGACAAACTATCTAGAGGATAAAGGAATCAAAATATCAATGGATGGTAAAGGCCGTG